>NZ_JBEXOV010000096.1:0-26528 GCF_040611715.1 Streptomyces sp. NPDC006544
GGGGAACTCCGGGCCGGCCGCACGCATCGGCCGGCGACCGAGGGTCCGGCACCTTCCCGACGCCCGTGCGCCGCGGAGGTCCGGGCCCGCGCGCCTACCCCGGGGCGACGGCTCCCGAGTCCGGCGACTGCTGGAGCCCGGACGCGTCGACCGCCTCGAAGTCCGATCCCTTGAAGTCCTTGAGCCCGTCCAGCTGGGCGTTGTCCCAGCCGGAGTTCTCCTCCCCGGAGAGGTACCAGGCCGAGCCGTTGTCCGCGACGATGGCGCCGTACTTCTTGAGCGCCTCGGCCACGGCCTTGGCCTGCGGGGCCAGGTGCGAGGTGTCCACCGAGCTCTTGAGCCGCAGCCGCAGCCCCATGGGAGGAAGCGAGTCGTCCGCCGCGGAGCCGGCCTGGTGCCTGGCCGGCCAGACGTAGCTCCGGTCCGACCGGGGCACGGTGATGCGGATCGCGTGGTCGACGTGCCCGGCTGCCGCCTCGTCGTAGCGCACCAGACCGGGCAGGACGGCAAGGCCGGCGGCGTCGGCGGACGTCCACCCGTCGGGCCGCAGCGCGTTGCTCCGCAGATCGAAGACGGCGCCCGATCCGGCGTGCCAGGCGTTGCCGCCCTGCGGCCTGGCGTCCCAGAGCTCGGAGGACGTGCACAGGTCGCGGTTCCAGACGATGACGTGCCGGTCCCCGTCGCTCGCCGGACCGTTCTCGATCTTGGCGTCCTGGGGAATGCGGTACCCGGACGGGTCGCTCTCCCCGGCGTAGTCGAAGGAGACCTTCGACTCCGGCGTCCTCGCGTCCGAGGCGGTGACGGGAATGCCGAAGGGCTGCCCCTCGGTGAGTCCCGAGCCGAAGTCCGGGTGCAGGGGCTGCGTGGAACCGATCGAGGCGACGTACCGGGCGGAGTCCGGATGCACGGGAAGCGTGTCCACCGGTGCGCGCCAGAAGCTGTCCGGCGGCGAGGTCTGGCAGGAGGCGTCGTGCGCGCGGGCAGCGACCGGAACGGCCGTCGTGCGTGGCGTCCCCGCATCGGAACCGGTGTATCCGCAGAGCAGGCACGAGGCGGCCGCGACGCCGAAGGCCGTGGCGATCGCGGTGATCCGTTCACCCGAGCGCACCCCCGCGCGCTTCACGGCCGTGCCCATGCCGTCACCTCATCCGTGCCGTGTCCGGAACGCGGCGGCGGGCCCGTCGGTCCGCTGCTCGCCCCGCGACCCTCTTCCAGCCTAAGCACGTTCCCGCACGGCCGCTCCGCACGTGGACCGCGCGGAGCCGGGTCGGGCGCGAGCCGCGCGCGTGACCGCGAGCGGGATCGTGCGCGCGGTGGGCCGGCGGTCGGCCGACGGGAGCCGGCGGTGTCCCGTACGCGGGCGGTCGCGGACGGCGCGCCTCGCCGCTGGTCGGGTCCCGGAACGGGGTGAGGGGCTCACGCCGCGCCGGGCGGAGCCCGCACCCTCGCGGGACGACCGGGCGGAGCGTCCAGCGGGTGCGTGGGGCAGGGGGCTGCTCTAGCGTCGAACGAGGGAGGGATGCCCTGCCGAGCCGGTCCGATACGGGGAACGCGGACCCCGCGGCCGTGATCCGGCCGCGCGTGCTCGGCGCCGTTGCCGCGTGGCTCCGCACCGCAGGGGTACCGGGCCGCGCGGCGATCCTGGAGAGCAGGTACGTCCCATGCGACCGTCGACCCGTTTCGCAAGCGTCCTCACCGGCCTGGCCCTCGCCGTGGGAGGCGCGGCCCTCACGGCCCCCGCCGCCCACGCGGACGTCAGCGCCTGCATCAACCGAGTCGAACGGGAGCTGAAGGGCGGCGAGGCACCGGAAGCGGTCCGGACGGCGTGTGGCAACGGGGAGACCGGTGCCCAGGCCACGTGCGTGTCCGGTCTGACCGCGGGCGGTGTCACCCACGGGACCGCGGTGGCCGCCTGCACACTGTCCCCCCAGTAGGAACCTCCGCCGCCACCGCGTCCTCGGTCGTCACCGAGGACGCGGTGGACTGGGGTCGCGAAGGAGGAGCCCAGGGCCTCGGGCGCCACCTTCTCGTTCTGCAGCCGCACCACGAGGTCGGCGCGGAGGGTGGCCGGCAGGGCGGGGGCGGTGAAATCCTGTTCGAGGCCCGGTACTTGCTCGCGTTCCGCGCGGAGGCTTTCGTGCCCCCGGCCGTAGCGCTCGGCCTGCTGGGGGCTGTTGCTCCCGGCGTCCTCCTCCGCCGCTGCCATCAGGTTCCGGTCTTCGCTCGTGAAGCGCCGCGCGGCGTCGAGGAGGTCCCGTGCCCGCCGGCGCGGTGACGAACCGGCTGCGTCCCGCGCTTCCCGTACGGCGTGCCGGAGGGGGCCGAGGCGGACGGCCTGTGCCCCCGTACCGGAGTGGCGCTTCCGCCCGCGGTCTTGACGCGGCCGCCCGCGGCGTCGAGCCTGGCCGTGACGCGCCGGCCGGTGCTGCCGGTGGTTCCGATGACCAGCGTGGCGGGGGAGGGGCAGGCGGCGTGCGAGAAGTCGGAGGCCGGTCGCCGGTTCCTTCCCGCGGCGTCGGCCCGCCCGGTGGCGGGCCGTCGCGTACCGGGCGAGCCGTGCCCGCGGTCGGCCACCTGCACAGTTCGGCCGGCGTTCACCCGGACACCACCCTGCCGGGGGGCGCCCATTCGGCCTGTGGGGAGACCCTCGTGCCGCCGTGCTCCAACGACCCCGGGAAGACACCGTGACCGAATCGCCCGCCCGCCACCACCCCCGCCGACTCGCCCTGGGCCTGGCCCTCGTCGTCGTACCGGCCCTGGCCGTCGGCACCCTGGCGGCCGCCCCCGCCCAGGCCGCTCCGGCCGACGACATCCGCATCAACGAAGTGGTGACCACGGGGGACGTGGACGACTCGATCGAGCTGTACAACAAGGGCACCGCCCCCGTCGACATATCGGGCTGGATCCTCAAGGACTCGAGCAGCAGCTCGAAGTACAAGATCGCCTCCGGCACCACACTGGCCCCAGGGGCGTTCCGCGCCTTCGACGTGCACGGCTCCTTCGGACTGGGCTCCGCGGACAAGGCGCGCCTCTACCTGCCGAACGGCACCACCCTGGCCGACAGCTTCACCTGGAGCGAGCACTCCGCCCCCTCCTGGTCGCGCTGTACCGACGGAACGGGCACGTTCAAGGCGGCCAAGGTGACGCTCGGCGCCCCGAACGACTGCGGTTCCCCGGGCGGGGGCACCACGCCGGTCGCCTGGCCGGGCAGCGGCTCGGTGGCCACGGCCGACGCGTCGAACGCCTTCGGCGAGGACGTCAGCGGGCTCTACCAGGAGGGCGGCGTGATGTGGGCCGCACAGAACTCCGGGAAGCTGTGGCGCCTGCTCCCGAACGGCTCCGGCGGGTGGACTCCGGACACGGCCAACGGCTGGTCCTCCGGCAAGACGCTGCGCTTCCCGGGCGGCGGCTCCGGCAGCCCCGACTCCGAGGGCGTCACGCTCACCGGCGCCGGTGGCGCGGGCGGCGTCTTCGTCGCGAGCGAGCGCAACAGCGGTTCCTCGGGCACCAGCCGGCTGTCCGTCCTGCGGTACGACGTCAGCGGGACGACGTCCACGCTGACCGCCACGAAGGAGTGGAACCTGACCGCTGACCTGCCGTCCGTGGGTTCCAACCTCGGTCTCGAGGCGGTCACCTGGGTCCCCGACTCCTACCTGACCGGGGCCGGCTTCAAGGACGCCTCGACCGGTGCGGGGTACGACCCGAGCCGCTACGGTGCGCATACCGGCGGGGTGTTCTTCGTCGGCGTCGAGGGCACCGGGATGCTCCACGGCTACGTCCTGCAGGACTCGGGCGCCTTCACCCGTGTCGCGGACGTCAACAGCGGCATGGCCGGTGTCATGGAGCTGCAGTGGGAGCCGCAGGCCTCCCGTCTGTGGGTCGTCTGCGACGACACGTGCGACGGGCAGCACCGGACCATGCGGGTCGCCGCGTCCGGCGCCTTCGCCGTCACCACGGTCCACAACCGTCCGAGCGGCATGGCCAACCTCAACAACGAGGGCTTCTCGGTGGCCGGTTCCGGTGAGTGCGTCGGCGGCGCCAAGCCCGTCTTCTGGTCCGACGACAGCAACACCGGCGGCCACGTCCTGCGCAGGGGCACCCTCACCTGCTGACGTCCGCGGTGGTCCTGTCGTCGCCGATCGGGGACAGGACCACGAGGCGTGCGCCCGCGGCCGGGTGAGGACGTCGCCGCGGGCCCTGTCCGTCGTGCCGCCGTCGGTGCCCGGCGGTAGCGGTCGGATGGCGCCACATCACGCACGTGTCCACGCCCCGGTCCTGAAGCCCGCCCCGGCCCTGGAGGGTCTCGAGGTACTGGCCCAGGGCGCAGGCGCAGGCGCAGCGCAGGCGCGAGGCCGGCCGGGGCCCTCCTCGACGCGCGGGCCGTCGTCCGGAACCGCACCACCCCGGACGGCCCCCACCGAGGGCCCGCGCCACGTGAGCCGCGTCTCAACCGGTCGAGGGCGCTTGTCTATGCAACGAGTTGCATAGAAGGATCGGGGCATGGCACTCGAGCACGCGATCCTCGTCTCCCTCCTGGAGAAGCCGGGCTCCGGCTATGAGCTGGCCCGCCGGTTCGACCGGTCCATCGGATACTTCTGGACCGCCACCCACCAGCAGATCTACCGCGTGCTCAAACGCATGGAGGGCGACGGCTGGGTCGACGTCCTCGAAGTGGCGCAGCGAGCGAGGCCGGACAAGAAGGAGTACTCCGTCGCCCCGCCCGGCCGGACCGCGCTCGCCGACTGGCTCCACGAGCCGATCCAGCCCGACAGCGTCCGGCACGAGCTCGCCGTGAAGATCCGCGGCGCGGCCTTCGACGACCCGGCCGCGCTGATCCTCGAAGTGGAGCGGCACCACCGGTCACACGCGGACCGGCTCACCCACTATCTGGCGGGCGAGCTGCGCGACTTCACCGGCCCGGACGCACGCGCGCAGGACGACGCCGGGCGCGAACTCCAGCACGTGGTGCTCCGCGGCGGCATCGCCTACGAGCGGATGCAGCTCGCCTGGCTGGAGGACGTACTCGCCACGCTCCACCGGCTCGTGGTGCCCTGACCTCCTGCCCGGAAGGCCTCCCGACGCGCGCGGCCGAGCCCGCGCGCGGCCGAGCCCGTACCCGGTGGAGCCCGCGTCCCACGGAGGCCGTGCCCCGGGACGCCCCCGCCCCGCCCCCGCCCCCGCCCCGCCCCCGCGCACCTCACCTCTCCGATCCTCCCTCCTCCCTCATCCTCCGACCGGAAGGCGAACGTCCATGAGCGACTCCCTGCTGTTCAACCCGCGCACCTACGACCCCGCGCACTTCGACCCCGAGACCCGCAGGCTGCTGCGCGCCACCGTCGACTGGTTCGAGGACCGGGGCAAGCGCAGGCTGCTGGAGGACTACCGCTCCCGGGCCTGGCTCGCGGACTTCCTCGCGTTCTCCGCGAAGGAAGGGCTGTTCGCCACCTTCCTGACCCCCGCCGCCGCCGGCCAGGGCGAGCCGGACAAGCGCTGGGACACCGCGCGGATCGCCGCCCTCAACGAGATCTTCGGCTTCTACGGCCTGGACTACTGGTACGCGTGGCAGGTCACGGTCCTCGGCCTCGGCCCCGTCTGGCAGAGCGACAACGCCGACGCGCGCGGGCGCGCCGCCGAACTCCTCTCCGAGGGCGAGGTGTTCGCGTTCGGCTTGTCCGAGAAGACCCACGGCGCGGACATCTACTCGACCGACATGCTGCTGGAGCCCGACGGCGACGGCGGCTTCCGGGCCACCGGATCCAAGTACTACATCGGCAACGGCAACGCCGCGGCGCTCGTCTCCGTCTTCGGCCGCCGGACCGACGTCGAGGGCCCCGACGGCTACGTGTTCTTCGCGGCCGACAGCCGCCACCCCGCGTACGGGCTGGTGAAGAACGTCGTCGACTCCTCCAAGTACGTCAGCGAGTTCCGTCTCACCGACTACCCGGTCGCCGCCGCCGACGTCCTGCACACGGGCCGCGCCGCCTTCGACGCCGCCCTCAACACCGTGAACGTCGGCAAGTTCAACCTCTGCACCGCGTCGATCGGCATCTGCGAGCACGCGATGTACGAGGCGGTCACCCACGCCACCGGCCGCATCCTCTACGGCCGCCCCGTCACCGCCTTCCCGCACGTGCGCCGCGAACTGACCGACGCCTACGTCCGCCTGGTCGGAATGAAGCTGTTCAGCGACCGCGCCGTCGACTACTTCCGCTCCGCCGGCCCCGACGACCGCCGCTACCTGCTGTTCAACCCGATGACCAAGATGAAGGTGACCACGGAGGGCGAGAAGGTCATCGACCTGATGTGGGACGTCATCGCGGCCAAGGGCTTCGAGAAGGACACCTACTTCGCGCAGGCGGCCATCGAGATCCGCGGGCTGCCGAAGCTGGAGGGCACGGTCCACGTCAACCTGGCCCTGATCCTCAAGTTCATGCGCAACCACCTGCTGGAACCGGCCGCGTACGCGCCCGTCCCGACCCGTCTCGACGCGGCCGACGACGCGTTCCTCTTCCGCCAGGGCCCCGCCCGCGGTCTGGGCTCCGTACGGTTCCACGACTGGCGCCCCGCCTACGACGCGTACGCCGGCGTGCCGAACGTGAGCCGCTTCCGCGAGCAGGCGGACGCCCTCTGCGAGTTCGTCGCCACGGCCGCCCCGGACGAGGCGCAGAGCCGCGACCTCGATCTCCTCCTGGCCGTGGGCCAGTTGTTCGCGCTCGTCGTGCACGGTCAGCTCATCCTGGAACAGGCGCGCCTGTCGGACCTGGACGAAGACGTGCTCGACGAACTCTTCGGCGCCCTCGTGCGTGACTTCTCCGCGCACGCGGTCGAGCTCCACGGCAAGGACTCCGCCACCGCCGTGCAGCAGGAATGGGCGCTCGGCGCCGTCCGCCGCCCGGTCGTCGACGCCGACCGCGCGGCCCGCGTCTGGGCGCGGGTGGAAGCCCTGGCCGGGTCCTACGAGATGGCGCCCTGACGTCGGCGCGTACGGCCGGCACGCAGCGCGTGCCGGCCGTACGCCGCGTGGTGACGACGCACAGTGGTCGCTGCGGGCATCTTGACGCGGCCGTAGCATGCGCCTTGAATCAAGTATTGAACAAAGGGGCCTGGACGGCCCGCTTCCGCGTTCATTGCCTGATGGCGAATTGTCATGGGCATGCCTAGATATTCCTCTGCCGTGTCCCCCCACCCGAAACGATGTGATGACCGTGCACCCCACCTGGCACCGGCGCGCGCTCTTAAGCGCCCTCGCCCTCGTCTGCTGGGGCGGCCTGACCGCCCCCGCCACCGGCGCCGCCGAGCCCGCCCCCACGCGGTCGGCCGCCGCGGCCGTGACCTTCGCGGACGAGTTCGACGGGCCGGCCGGAGCGGCCGTCGACGGCGGAAAATGGCAGATCGAGACCGGTGACAACGTCAGCAACCACGAGCGGCAGTACTACACGGCGGGCAACCGCAACGCCGCCCTCGACGGGCAGGGCCACCTGGTCATCACCGCCCGCCGGGAGAACCCGGCCGACTACGCCTGCTGGTACGGCCGCTGCGAGTACACCTCGGCCCGCCTGAACACCGCGGGACGCTTCACCCAGACGTACGGACACGTAGAGGCCAGGCTGAAGGTGCCGCGGGGCCAGGGCATGTGGCCCGCCTTCTGGATGCTCGGCAACGACATCGGCCAGGTCGGCTGGCCCAGCTCCGGCGAGATCGACGTGATGGAGAACGTCGGCTTCGAACCGTCCACCATCCACGGCACCCTCCACGGTCCGGGCTACTCCGGCTCCGGGGGCATCGGGGCGGCGTACTCGCTGCCCGGCGGCCAGGCCTTCGCCGACGCCTTCCACACCTTCGCCGTCGACTGGGCCCCCGATTCGGTCAGCTGGTCCGTGGACGGCGTCGTCTACCAGCGGCGGACCCCCGCCGATCTGGGCGGCCGCAGCTGGGCCTTCAACAAGCCGTTCTTCCTGATCCTCAACCTCGCGGTCGGCGGCTACTGGCCCGGCGACCCCGACGGCAGTACGGCCTTCCCGCAACAGCTGGTGGTCGACCACGTCCGCGTCACCTCGTCCGACAGCGCCCCCGGCGGTCGGACCGGCCAGATCAGCGGGCTCGCCGGCAAGTGCGTCGACGTGGCCGGTGCGAACCCGGCCAACGGCACACCGGTCCAGCTCTACGACTGCAACGGCACCGGCGCCCAGCGGTGGACCATCGGCTCCGACGGAACCGTTCGGGCGCTCGGCAAATGCCTCGACGTCGCGAGCGGCGGCACCGCCGACGGGTCCCCGGTCCAGCTCTACGACTGCAACGGGACCGGCGCCCAGCGCTGGGCGGTTTCCGGAGCCCGCGACATCGTGAACCCGCAGGCGAACAAGTGCCTCGACGTCGCGGGAGGCAACTCCGCCAACGGGACGCGCCTGCAGCTGTGGACCTGCACCGGGGCCGCCCAGCAGAAGTGGACGGTCCCCGCCGGCTGACCCCGACCGGGGCCCGCTCGGACGCCGACGTGACGGGCGACCGCGCGGGCCCCGTGTTCCTTCCCCGGGCGTGCGGCGGTCCCGACGCGCAGGGACGGCAGCAGGGGCTGGGGCCCCGGGCAGCGGCCTGACCGACGCCCGGAGAAGGTGACCCCATGAGGGGCGGGTGGCGGGCGGCGGGTGGCGGTCCGACGTCCTGGCGAGGCAGTCTGTACTCATGAGAGCGCCCTTGCGCTCGCCCCCGGGACCGGGGCCGGGAGCCGGCGGACACCACCACGTCCTCTTCGCCCTCGCGGAATGTTTGCCCTTCGCGATCGCCCTGCTGGTGCTCTGCATCGAGCTCACGCCCGCGCACGTCGTGTACACCGGCCCCATGCTGGTCGCGACCCCCGCTCTGGCGGCGGTGACCATGGGGCCCAAGGGAACCCTCGCGGCGGCGGGCGTGGCCGTCGGCGTCAGCGTGATCACCGCCACCCACAACCATGCCTGGGGCGGCCAGCAGGTCTACACGAACTTCCTCGCCCTGCTCCTGGTGTCGGTGGCGAGCTTCATCACGAGCCGCGCCGTGCGCATGCGCCGGGACGACGAGCTCAACCAGCTGCGCCGGATCGCCGTGGCCGCGCAGGAGGTGCTGCTGAGGCCCGTACGGGACCGGCTGGGCCCCGTACGGGCGGCCAGCATGTATCTGGCGGCCGAGAGCGGCGCGCAGATCGGGGGCGACCTCTACGACGCGGTCCAGACGCGCTACGGGGTCCGGATGATCATCGGGGACGTCCGGGGCAAGGGGCTGCCCGCCGTACGTGCCGCCGCGGTCGTGCTCGGCGCCTTCCGGGAGGCCGTCCACTACGAGGACGACCTGGTGGAGGTCATCCGCCACTGCGGAGAGGCCCTGCGCCGGGACGCCGCCATCGTGGACGCGGGGGCGGACGACGGCGGCGACGCTCTGCGGGAGGCCTTCGTCACGGCGCTCGTGGTCCAGATCCCGGGGGGCCCGGACGTCGAGGTGATCAACCGGGGCCATCCGCCGCCGCTGCTGCTGTGCGACGGCACGGTACGGACCCTGATGCCCACCGGCCCGCTGCCGCCGCTCGGTCTCGAGGAGTTCATCACCGGTCCTCCCGGGCGGACGGACAGGTATCCGTTCGCACCGGGGGACCGGCTGCTGCTGCACACGGACGGGGTCCTCGAGGCCCGCGACGCCGACAACACCTTCTTCGACCTGCCCGCGGCCTTGAAGACGATGGGCGGACACAGCGGGCCGGCGTTCCTGGAGGGCCTGCGCCAGGCTCTGCTCCGCCACACGCAGGGCCGTCTGGCGGACGACGTGGCGATCATCCTCGTCGACCGGCTCGACGACGAGGATGGCGCCGGGCAGAACTGAGCTCGTGCCGTGCCGTGCCGCGCCGTGTCGTGTCGGCCGCGGGCTGCGCGCGCCGGTGCGGACCGGGGGCGGCACCGGCGGCGCGTAGGGGGTTCGGAGCCCTCGTTGTCAGAGGGGCCGGGCAGGATGGCCGCCATGACGAACGGAACGACCTGGCTCGCCGCCCCGCGGTCCATCGCCTTCGGGGGCTATCACGTGGTGCTCGCCCGCGGCCTTTGGCCGGACGAACTCGCCGACCGCCTCGCCGCGAGCGTGTACGGCGGGGACCACGTCGCCGAGCGGGTCGGGGAGCACACCTCGGACTCCCTGCTGGAGCTCATGGACGACACCTACGGCGATCCTCTCGACGGCATAGGCCTGCGCCTCGGCCGCACCGGGGAGTGGACGTACGCGGTCGCCTACGGCGGCTGGCAGGGCGAGTTCGACACGCTGGCCCCGATGTCGCGCGGCGGCGCGCACGTCTGCCTGCTGGAGTACGAGGAGGAGAACGGCAAGCCGGTACCGCCGCAGTTCGCGTACTTCCACGACGGCCGCGTCCTGAGCGCCTGCAATCTGCACCTGGACGCCTCGTGGGGCTACCAGGGCGTCGAGGGCGACCCCGAGACGGCTGCCCGCCTGCAGGAGCTGCTGACCGCGGCCGGGCTGCCGGACCTCGACCCCGAGCGGGGGCGATGGGAAGCGCATCGCGTCGCGCTGGGCGTCGTGGAGAGATTCTTCGGGCTGTCGCTGCCGTGGGACCCGATCGTGAACGGCACGCTGCCGGCCGTCATGCTGGAACCCGCCTGATTCACCCGGCCGGGCCAGGAGAGGACGGTCGCCCGGCGCGAATGGCCCAGCATCGACGGACCGGACAGGCCGTAAGTCCGAAGAGATGCCTATCGTCGCAGCCAGACACATCGGTTCGCCAAGCGTGTGGAGACGGCATGTCCCATCGAAACCGCTGGATCGCGGGCGCCTGCGTGAGCGCGGTCGCCGCCGGCCTGCTCGTCACCGGGGGCGCCCGCTCCACGCCGTCGCGAGAGGGTCCCGACAGGAGCGCCGGGACCGAGGTCGCTGTGGGCGCCTATCTCCACTACGGCTCGCCCGGCGTCGAACGGATGCAGGGGCTCTCGCGCTGGCTCGGGGGTACCGACCTGCGCGCCGGGCACACCTACCTGCCCGGCGACACCTGGACGAACATCGAGGGGGCACCCGACTCCCTGCGCAGCTGGGCCCGGTGGCGCAGGGAGAAGGACGATCGCCTCTTCGTCCTGAACGTCCCCATGCTGGACCGGAACGAGGCCGGCTTCCCCGACGGCCGGGTCGCCGAGCTGCTCCGCGCCGGCGCACACGGCGAGTACGACCACCACTTCCGGCGGCTGGCAAAGCGGCTGGTCGGACTCGGGGTGCCCGACACGGTGATCGTGCTCGGCTGGGAGATGAACGGCTTCAACTACACCCACCGGTGCCGGCCCGACCCCGAGAGCTGGAAGAGGTACTGGCGGCGCATCGTTGCTGCCATGCGCTCCGCGCAGGGGCAGCGGTTCCGTTTCGACTTCGCCCCCAACCGCGGTGGTGACGCCATCGCCTGGACCAGGTGCTACCCCGGTGACGACGTGGTCGACATCGTGGGCATGGACTCCTACGACCAGCCGCCGGGTCACACCTTCGACGAGCAGGTCACCCAGCCCTACGGACTCCGGCAGCAGGTCGACTTCGCCAGGGCGCACGGCAAGGCGATCTCGTACCCCGAATGGGGGCTGTTCCGCAACGGCGACAACCCCGAGTACATGCGGCAGATGCTGGCATGGATCGGCGAGCACAGGCCGCTCTACCACAGCATCACCGACTACTGCCCGCACGGTGTGTGGCAGTGCGGCCAGAACCCGCGCTCTACACAGGTGTTCAGGGAGACCCTGTCCATCCGTCGGGGCGGGGGCCGGCCCTGAGCCGTCCTGCCGCCGGCGGGTACGGGCGACCCCGAGCCCGGACGAGCTCCGGCGCCGCGGCCGCCGGCGGCCCGCACGCGCGAACGCCGCAGGGGCGGCGGACGCAGTTGTCCGTCCGCCCCGGCGGTGCAGGCCTCGACCGGACTCGCTCAGCTGGCGCCGAGGTGCGCGCCCTTGACCCACTCCTTCTCGCCGTCCTTCGCACACGTGGAGGTGTAGGCGGGGCCGAACTGCGCCGGGATGGCGGCCGCGGAGGCGCAGTTGGACGAGAAGGCCTTGTGACCGCCCGAGAAGTAGTCGATGTCGACACCGTCGTTGGCGAGGGCGGCGCCGGCCCCGCCCAGCAGGATGCCGGCGGCGAGGACGGAGGCGGTCACTGCAGAACGAATACGCATGATTCCCCTAAGGATCTACGGAAGGACGCGCCGGTGCATGGGTGCGTCGCCCCCTTCAACGGCGGGACGCAACCGCCGGGAACGGGCGTTCACTCCAACGCCACTGCAGTATCGTTTCGACACCCTCCGGTGCGCGTCGCGGTGCGCGTCCGGGCAGCTCCCGCGGCAGAACCGACGTCGGCTCGGCGCCGCGCGGGACCGTGTGCGGCTGGGCCGGACGGGTGGACTGTCCGAAGACCCCGCCCTGACGGACCGGGTGGAGCGGGCCCGGCCCGTCCCGGAATCGGGCGCGTCCGGTCGCGGGACGCGCGGCGCGGCACGGGCATGGCGGGACTTGCCCGGGGCAGAGGTGTTTTGCAGGCTGTCCGTTGCTGATCCCCACCGACGGCAGTCGGCCACCGGGACAGCAGTCAGCCGAGGGAAGGAACCCGCCCCGTGTCCGCCGAACTCTCCGAAGACCTGAAGAAGATCATCGACGACAGCCCGGTCTTCGCGACCGTGGCCACGATCCAGCCGGACGGCAGCCCGCAGCTGTCGATCACCTGGCTCACCCGGGACGGTGACGACCTGCTCGTCTCCACGACCGTAGGCCGCCGCAAGGAGAAGAACCTGCGCGCCGACCCGCGGATCACCGTCATGATCAACCCCCATGACGCCCCCTACACCTACGCCGAGATCCGCGGTTCGGCCACGCTGACCCAGGAGGGCGGACAGGAACTGATCAACGCGCTGTCTCAGAAGTACACGGGCAAGGACTACGCCGACTTCAACCCGGCGTCGAAGGACGACGCGGAGCGCGTCGTCGTCCGCATCACCCCGCGCAAGGTCGTCGGATCGATCTGACCCCCGCCTCCCCGGTCCCCGCCCCCTCGTCGTCGTGGCGGGGGCCGGCGCCTCGGCGGCCGAGGAACCGCGGTGCGACGGGCTGCGCCGGACCCGCCCTCTGGACGTCAGGACGTCAGGACGTCAGGACGTCAGGGCATCCGGGCATCAGGGCATCCGGGCATGGGGCCCCGCTTCTCCTGACCTTCGCTCGAACGGTCCAGTGTGGGAGGGACGAGGCTGGGCAGACGCGGGGAGCCGTGCAGTGCCCATCCAGGAGGCCCACCGATGTCCTGCGTGTCTGCTCTGATCGTCGTCCGCCTCGAAGCGGCGACGGATCATGTGCTCCTTCTCGCCCGCCTCTCCTATGACGGCGAGGACCCGTACGCAGTACAGGCGGAGTTCTTCGACGGTCCCGATGTCCTGGCCCGTTGGCACTTCGACCGGCAGATGCTCGCCGAGGGACTCCGGCGTCCGGTGGGGGAGGGCGACGTCGGTTTCAGCCCGTACACGGACGCCGGCGCCGACGAGCTCCGGATCGACCTGCGCGGCCCGAGCACGGAGCCGGAAGGGAACGCCACGCTGTTCGTGGATACCCGCGTCCTCACGTGCTTCCTGGAGCAGACGTTCGCCGTCATCGGCATGGGGGAGGAGTTCCTCGACCTCGACACGCTCCTGGACGAGCTCCTCGCCAGGGGATGAGCAAAGGCTCTCCGACGGAAGGGGAGGGGCCGGCGGACCGGTACCGGCCGGACCCCTGTGCGGTCGGGGTACCCCCGACCGCCGATCACCGCCGCGTGGACGCCCGGCCCGCCCACGCCTACGCGGAGGGCGTCTCGGCACCGGCCCTGACAGCCTCACGGACATCGCCGATCGGGCCGCGCGCGGGCTGCGGAGCTCGGTACGCGGCGTCTACTTGTCCGCGCTGGGGACGGCCAGGGGATCACCCGGGGCCCTCTTCTTGGCCGCTTCCATCTGTTCGCCGATCTCGGTGAGGCGGTTGCGGCCCATCGCCTTGCGGACGTCGGGGAACCACTCCTTCTCTTCTTCCTCGACGTGGTGGCGGACGTTCTCCATGAGGACGGCCATCTTGGCGTCGAAACGCTCGTCCTGGGGGTCGATGTCCTTGAGTTCCGAGAGCATCCACAGCACGACGTGGTGCTCCTCGATGCTCTCCAGGACGTGGTCCTTCGTGTCGGGGGCCGCCTCGCGCGCGGCCGGGTAGAAGATCTTTTCCTCGATCCAGGTGTGGGTGGTGAGCTCCTCGATCACCTCGTCCGCGATCCTCCGCTTCTCCGCGTACGCGCTGTCACCGGCCTTCTCGAACTGTTTGAACAGCTTCTCCACCGTCTTGTGGTCTTCCTTGAGCAGCACGATCCCGTCCATGGCTCTCCTCCGCGTCGCAGCCCGCCGGACGGCCGCTGCCGTCCTCGCAACCGTCTACCCGCTGCCGGGAACCTTTCGGCGTTCGCGGTGCCGGGTTGCCCCGTACGGGGTAACCCGTGCGCGTCGGCCGGCCGCAAGGCGGCGACCTCGCGCCCCCCGGCCGCGCGGCTCCTCGCGGGGCCACCCGGAACGAGCCGCCGTCCCGGCCTCGGGGGAGAGGGAGTTGGCCGCTCCCGCGTGGTACACGTCCTCGCGTCGCACCCGTCATCCGGCGTGCGGGTCCGGCCCGCCCGCCGGCCGGAAACAAGCGGTGATCGCCTTGCCGCCGTGGCAGGCGTGGATGTCGAGGGAATCGGCCAGGGTGTCGACGATCCCCAGCCCGCGACCTGACGTGGCGTTCGCGTCGGCATCGGGTCCGCGCGGGCCGGGCAGTCGTGGATCGGCGTCGGAGACGCTCACGTGGAGGCAGCGGCCGTCCCACGTCAGTACCAGGTTGGCCGTGCCGCGCGCGTGGCGGTGTGCGTTGGTGACGAGTTCGGAGACGCAGAGAAGCACGGAGTGCACGGTGTCCGGCGCCGAACGGTTCCACGGCAGTGACGTCAGATGTCCCGCCGTCCACTGCCGCGCCGCACGCACGCCCTCCGCGATCGGAAACGAGCGCGCCCAGCCCACTGCCTTGACTGCCAATGTCCTCACCTCATACCTGTTGTTGAACGTGCGTCATCTCCGCGCTTACCCGGAGTCCGCGTCGCCATCCGGGGCTTGGGGCGACGGCGACGACATGCGGGTGGGGCGCGTGGACGGTCCCCCGGGCGGGGGTCCGGGTTCGGCGGTCCCGGACACCACGTGGTATCTCGGCGACGCCAGGCCGGACGGGATCACCGAGCACGGCTCGACGGCGGCGGACCACGAGACACGGATCGCGCGGCTCGCCCCGCACGCCGCGACGATCTCGCCCGGCATGCCGCGGTGAACCCGCATCGGCGCACAGGGTGACCGGGACCCGCAGCGGGCTCCCGGCGCCCCGGCGCCCGGGTCCCCCTCCAGCGGTTCCCGCCCACCGTCAGGGGTGATCTTGGGTTGCCCGGGTAGTCGCACGGGGTGATCACAGTAGGCGTGGAAGAAGAGTATTTGCTGGTGGACCCGGTCACCGCCGTTCCCACACCGGCCGTGGAGGACGTGCGCCGGACCGCCGGTCTCGGGCCCTTCGCGGAGCGGGGTGAGGTACAGGACGAGCTGTTGCAGGCCCAGATCGAGGTGGCCACCCCCGTGTGCTGGAACCTCGAGGAGGTCGGGGGCCACCTGTTGCGGCTGCGTCATGCGGTGGTCTCCGCGGCGGAGGCGAACGGGTGCCGGATCGCCGCCACGGGCGCCGCGCCGCTGCGCGGGGACCTGCCCGTGCCCGTGACCCCGACGCCGCGCTACCGGAGGATGGAGGGGGAGGCCCGGCAGCTGGTCGACGAGCACCTGATCTGCGGGATGCACGTCCACGTCGGGATCCCCGATCCGCAGACGGGCGTCGCCGTGTTGAACCGGATCCGCGGCTGGCTGCCGACGCTGCTGGCCATGTCCGCCAACTCGCCGCTGTGGGACGGCCGGGACACCGGCTTCGCCAGCTGGCGCACCATCGTCTTCGGCCGCTGGCCGGTGAGCGGCCCGCCGCCGGTCTTCGACGGGCTCGCCGACTACGAGCGGCGTCTGGAGGGCCTGGTGAAGTCCGGGGTGATCGCCGACCGCGGTCAGGTGTACTGGCAGGCCCGGCTCTCCGACCGCTATCCCACCATCGAGGTGCGCTGCCTGGACGTCCAGCTCCGGGCCGACGACGCCGTCATGCTGGCCGGCATCGTCCGCGCCCTGGTCGCCACCGCGATCGCGGAGGAGAAGGCGGGAGCACCGCCGGCCGCGAGCGCGCCGGAGCTCGTGCAGGCCGCGACCTGGCACGCGGCCCGGCACGGGCTGAACGGGATCCTGGTGAATCCGGCCGGGCTCCCGGAGAGCAGCGGCGACGTGCTGTCCGCGCTCCTGCGGCACATCACGCCGGCGCTGGAGGAAGCCGGTGACCTCCGGGGAGTCAGCGCCCTCGTCCACCGGCTCCTCCAGGTGGGCACACCCGCCGACCGCCAGCGCCGCGCCCTGGCCGAGGCCGGGCTGCCGGGTCTGATCGATCTGATGACCGGAGCCACCGCGTCCGACTGAGCCGGGGCGAACCGTCCGCCCCGGCCGGGGTCTCAGCGGGGCCGCCCAAGGCGGCACAAGAGGGGAAATGAGAGGTTTTGTTCTCACTCGAAGGGACAATAGAGGTGTAGACCATCACAGATCGGAAATTCTACTCAAAGGGAGATCTATCGTGCGTGTGGCATTCCTGATGGCCACCGAGGGCATCGAACAGGTCGAGCTGACCGAGCCGTGGCAGGCCGTGGCCCGGGCCGGCGGCGACCCCGTACTGATCAGCCTCGAGCCCGGCCGGGTCCAGGCCTTCGACCACCTGGACAAGGCCGACACCTTCCCGGTCGACCTGACCGTGGACGAGGCCGCTGCCGAGGACTTCGACGCCCTGGTCCTGCCCGGCGGCGTGGCCAATCCGGACGCACTGCGGCTGAACACGGCGGCAGTCGCCCTCGTGCGCGGTTTCTTCGCCCAGGGCAAGCCCGTCGCGGCGATCTGTCACGCCCCGTGGACGCTGGTCGAGGCCGACGTCCTGCGCGGCCGCACCCTGACGTCCTGGCCGAGTCTGCGCACGGACATCACCAACGCCGGCGGTGACTGGGTGGACGAGCCCGTGCACGTGTGCTCGGCGGCCCCCGGCACGCTCGTCACCAGCCGGAAGCCGGACGACCTGCCGGACTTCTGCGCAGCGCTGCTCGCCGAGCTGAAGGGCTGAGAGGGGCGTCGTGGGAATGGGCCGGTGACGGGGCGCCGCCACTGACGCCCGCGCAGGCGGCGCCGCCGCGGCGGCGTGGGTGGCGCCGACGTCCGGTCGGTCAGTCCAGCCGGATGGCCAGCAGGCAGGTGTCGTCCTCGTGGGTCTCCGGCGTGTACGCGGCCATGATGCGGTCGAGGGCTTGCCGGGCCGTGAGCCCGTCGCAGGCCACCAGCTCCGCGAGGAGGCCGTCGATGCCCGCGGTGATGTCCTCCCCGCGCCGCTCGACCATGCCGTCCGTGTAGAGCAGCAGGAGATCGCCCGGCCGCAGTGCCAGGGTGGCCGTGGCGTACTCGTGGCCGGGCAGCATGCCGAACAGCGGCCCGCGGTGGCCGGTGTCGAGGGCCGTCGCCCGGCCGTCACGCAGGAGCAGCGGCGCGGGATGGCCCGCGCACGCCCAGCGGAAATCGCGCTGGGCGTCGACGTGCCCGATGATCCCGGTCGCGGTCTGGGCGGCCGGGTCGCCGCACAGGAGCTCGTTGAGCCAGGTGGTCAGCTGTCCGGCGTGGGTTCCCGGCGCGTGCGCGAGACCCGCGAGGGCGTGGCGCTGCTGCGCCATCCGGGCGACGGCCCCGAGGCCGTGCCCGCAGGCGTCACCGATGGCGAGCAGGCCCCGGCCGTCGGGCAGCAGGCGGCACTTGTACCAGTCACCCCCGACGGCGGCCTCCGATTCCGCGGGCACGTAGGCGGCCGCCACGGACAGGCCGAGCGCGGCGAGCTCCCCCGACTGGGTGGGCATCAACGCCTCCCTCAGCGCCGTGGCCACCCGCCGCTCGGCCGTGGCTTCCTCCCGCAGGTGCTCCGACTGGCGCCGGGTCGCGGCGAGCCGCTGCCGGCTGCGGACCTGCGCCGTGAGGTCGCGGGCGATGAGGTGCACGGACCACACCCGCCCGTCCGTGGAGAGCACGGGACGGCCCACCAGGTGCAGGGTCCGGATTTCGCCGAGCACGCTGAAACGGACGTCGACCCCGGGCGGCTCCTCCCCGTCGAGCAGACTCGTCACCAGTTCCGCGAAGCGGGGTACGTCCTCCAGCAGGGCGGCATCGCAGAGGTCCGGCAGCGACAGGGGACGCGCCGCGTCGGTGCGGAAGAGCGAACACAGCCCCTCGGACCAGATGGTGTCGCCCGACAGGAGGTCCCAGGTGCCCCAGCCCATGGACGCGATGTACTGCGCGTCGCGCGACAGCAGTTCCGCACGGTCGTGGGCGGGTCGCCAGGTCGCCAGCACGTTGTCCCCGCAGGACGCGGCCTCGTAGAGCAACTGCGTGCGGTGCAGGCCGTCCCCGCGGTGCTCGGTGTAGTCCACGGCCAGCGCCTTCAGGGCGCGACCCGTGCGGAGCACCGCCGCGAGCTCGTCGACGAGGCCTCCGGCGGCGGCGCCCGGCTGGACGTCCCGCAGGTTGCTGCCCACGTGGCGGTCGGGGGAGTCCAGCCACCGGGCCGGCCGGACGTGATTGCCCGCCCTGACGGTGAAGTCCACCGTCCGTCCGGCGTCGTCGCGTACGGGCGCGAGCAGTGCCGCGGACACCGGGATGGCGGGGAGCGTGGCGCATACGCAGGCCCACGGGTCGCGGCCTTCCGCTCCGTCACCGCAAGCGTGCCCGGGGCCGTCACCGCCACCGCACGCACACGTCTGCGGCGGACCCTCCGCCAGAGCGGACGCGCCGTCGACCAGCCGCACTCCCGCCGCGTCGACGGCGGCCTTGCGCAGGGCGGCCACCTCGCGCGCGAGGAGCGCTTTCAGCGAGCCGGGGTCCTGCGGGATCAGTGGCGACATCGTTCCTCACCGGGGGAGTGGACGAAGGAGGGGCGCTCCCGATGACTTTGTCACTGATTGCGCCCTTTGGCCGTCCGAACGGCGCGCGGTTCCCCGCCCCGGCCCCGTCTCAGCCGGTCCCGCTCGCGGTGCTGACGCGGCACTAGCCGCCAGCCAAGGCGGCGTCGAGCATGCGGCGGACCGTAGCGGTCAGTTCGGCCGGGTCCGGAGACGGCCGGGAGCGGGCGAGGGCGCCCGCGAGACGGTCGTAGAGGAGGCCGTCCGTCCAGGCGACCATCAGTTCGGCGGACTCCTGCGGGCGCTCCGCGCCGAGGGCCGAGAGGACGGCGGCCGCGCGGGCCCGGGACCCGAGGCCCGCCTGATGGAGCGCTGCCCCCAGTTCCGGACTCCGCGCGGCCTCCAGGCTCAGCTCGAAGCGGGCGAGCTGGCGCGCCCGGCCGGCGGTCAGCCAC
Source organism: Streptomyces sp. NPDC006544 (assembly GCF_040611715.1). Taxonomy (NCBI): domain Bacteria; kingdom Bacillati; phylum Actinomycetota; class Actinomycetes; order Kitasatosporales; family Streptomycetaceae; genus Streptomyces; species Streptomyces sp. NPDC006544. The sequence goes on from NZ_JBEXOV010000096.1 coordinate 19,527, forward strand.
CGGTGCAGCAGGGCGCCGATCGCCGCTGCCACCGCGTCGCGGTCGGAGGCCGGCGCCGGGGCCTCGCCGAGGTCCTCGAGGTCCAGCTCGGCCAGTCTGCGGTAGCAGGCACCGATCAGCGCCGTCCGCGTGCGGAAGTAGTACGAGGTGCTTCCGGGGGGCAGCGCCGCCGCGCCGTCGACCGCGCGGTGGGTGAGTCCCCGCAAGCCGACGCCGGCCACGAGATCGATCGCCGTGTCCGCGATCAGCGTTCTGCGGTCAGGCGCGGCAGGAGCCGACTGGGGGGTGGACATGGGCTCACTCTACAGCTGTAGAGTGAGCCCATGGGGCCTCTACGGCTGTAGAGGTTTCGGGCGAGAGGGGAGCCGTGACATGCCGGAGCTTGCGCGTCATGCGGTCGTGGTGGGTGGCGGGATCGGAGGGCTCACCGCAGCCCTGGCCCTCCACCGCCGGGGCTGGAGGGTGACCGTGTGCGAGCGGGCGGACGGGCCCGCCGTCCTCGGGGCGGGCATCGTCCTCGCTCCCAATGCCCTGCACGCCCTGGAAACCATCGGCTTCGATCTCGCCGACGCGGCCGGCGCGGCCGTCCCCGCGGCCATCGGCGGCCTGCGCCGCCCGGACGGCCGCCGGCTCACCCGCGCGGCCACCGCCGCCGCGGCGGCCCGCTACGGCCGGCCGCCGCTCGCCCTGCACCGTTCGACCCTCGCCGCCTCGTTGGCCGCGGCGCTACCCGAAGGCGCGCTCGTGTACGGGAGCGCCGTCACCGCCGTCGAGGAGACCCGCGGACGCGCCGTGGTCCGTACCTGCGCCGGCGACCTCGGGGCCGATGTCGTCGTCGCCGCCGACGGCATCCACAGCACCCTGCGCCGCCGGCACTTCCCGGACCACCCGGGCCTGCACCACAGCGGGGAGACCGCCTGGCGCACCGTGCTGCCGGGCGGGGCGGTGACCGAGGCCTGCGAGACCTGGGGGCGCGGTGAGCGCTTCGGGACGGTCCCGCTCGCCGACGGCAGGGTCTACCTCTACGCCACCGCCGTCGTCCCCCGGGGATACCGGCCCGCTGACGTCCGTGCCGAACTCCTGCGCCGCTACGGCGCCTGGCACGACCCGATCCCCGCCCTCCTGGACGGAATCGACCCGGCGGCGGTGCTCCAGCACGACCTGTACGACCTGGCCGCCCCGCTCCCGCGCCTCCATGACGGCCGCATCGGCTGGATCGGCGACGCCGCGCACGCCATGACCCCCAACCTGGGGCAGGGGGGCTGCCAGGCCATCGAGGACGCCGTGGTCCTGGCCCACCTCCTGGAGCGGGCGGACCGGGCCGGTGTGCCCGCCGCGCTGGCCGCGTACACCCGGGCGCGTCTGACCCGCACCGACGTCCTGCGGGTCCGCTCCCGCCGCGCGGGCCGCGTCGCGTCCCTCTCCCATCCCCTGGCCGTCGCCGCCCGGGACCTGGCGATCCGCGCGACCCCCGCCCGTGCGACCCGGCGCGCCGTGGACGACCTCTTCGGAGGGTTTGCCCTCCCGGCCCGCCCTCCTGCGTAGGGGGGTCCTCGCGCGTGTCGGGCGGGCGGGCGGAGGAGCGGACATTCGTACACCAGAGCCCTTCACGCGCGCATGTTCCAGAGCGCGACGTGCGCGCCCGTTACGCGGCCTTGAACCCGTTCGGCGCACAGGCGGGGAGCCGGAGGGACTCCGGGCGCCGGTGGGGCGGGGCACCGCAACCGTTGGGCCTCCTGGCCGCGGACCGCATCTGCGGCGCGCACACGTCAATGCGGGCTTGACGTGTGCCCCCTACAACGGAGGGTTACGGATATATCCGTCTTGGGCAACACGGCCCGTCTTCGTTGCTTTCGTGCAGGAGTTGGGGCCAGAGTGTGGCTCCTCGGCAGGACGCCGGGAACTGTTCGAAGCCCGCCCGGTCTGCACCAGGCCCGGCTGGGCCGTCTGTTGAAGGGGTCATCCGTATGTCTGCTTCTCTCGCCACTCGCCGCACCCTCGCCGGCCTCCTGGCCGCCGGCGCCCTGATCGGCGCCGCGGCGGTGCCGGCCTCCGCCGACGACCACCGACGTGACAACCGGGGCGCGTACTCCTCCATCGTCATCGGTGACGTCGAGAACGCCGGCCGCGGGCGCGACAACCGCGCCCTGAACAGCGAATGGGTCGAGGTGAAGAACACCGGCCGCCACAGCGTGAACCTGCGCGGCTTCACCCTCACCGACAAGCAGGGCAACCGCTACCGCTTCAACAGCCTGCGCCTGGACGGGCGTTCCAGCGTCAAGGTCCACACCGGCCAGGGCCGTGACACCCACCGCGACGTCTACCAGGACCACCGCCACCAGATCTGGGACGAGCGCGACACCGCCACCCTGCGAGACAACCGCGGCAACGTCATCGACACCGAGTCCTGGGGCCGCCGCGGACGCCACCACGGCCGCTAGCCCCCTGCGGCAACCGCGCCCGCGAGGACCGCGCGTTGCCACCAGCTGAACGGCGTGCCACGGCAGACCAGCCGCGGCACGCCACACTTGTGAGGAGGGGCGTCCCGGTCGTGACGCCCGATGTGCGGCCGGCAGATCCGGGATCCCGGTCTCCGTCGTCCCTGCGTGGGGCATCATGTCCGAGTTCCCCGCGGCGGGGACGGAGGGCGGAGGCGATCGCATGGTGCAGTGGCGGCTAGTCAGTTCCGGTGCCAGGCCCGTGCCGAGCCCGGTCGCGGCCCCTTCCGTGTGGGCCGTCGCGGGCGTGACGGCGCTCGTCCTGGTCACGGTCCTGAACTACCTCGACGGGCAGGGGAGTCCCACCGTCGACCTGCTGGTGCTGTGCGGCCTCGTCGCCGCACTGAGCACGGGAGCCGGGATTGGCGCGGCGCCCGGCACGGCCCTGGTCTGCTGGCTGATCCTCAACGGCTTCGCCACGCCGCCCATGGGCGAACTCACGTGGGCGACGGGTTACGACCTGGGGCGTCTCGGGTGTCTTCTGGTGGCGGCGACCACCGGAACCGTCATCGGCCGCGTCACCGCTGCCCGCGCCGCCTACCGAAGCCTGATGCGTGACGTCTGACGTGTGACGACCCCACCGGCCCCTCCTCCCCACCAGGGAGATGAGCCTCCCGTCGCCCTGGCCGTCGCGCTCGGCGTCGCGGGTGCGGTCCTGTTCGTCGCCGTGCGGTCAGCACCGCGGCGGCGACCGCGCCCCATCCCAATGAACAGGGCCGAGACCGCGTCGGGTACGGCGTTGAGCGCGCGAAGTCGACGACCCCTGCCGGGCACCGGGTGTAAGGGAACGGCCGGCTGCCGGGAGAGACCCGTATGCGCACCGCTGCCTCGATCGTGGCCGTACTGCGCCGCGCGGAAGCGCGCCCCTTCCCCGCGCCGGACTTCCGGTTCGCCGACGGCTGCGCCGACAGCTCGATGCGCTCGGCGACCAGCCCGGCTCCGTGTGGCCGGAACTCGCCCGAGGCGGGTGAACGGGTGGCTACCAACTGGTAACTTGCCGGAGTTGATCAAGGTCGGGAGCCGTGGCCGGCCACGCTCCCGGCCACGGCCACCCCCTCAGTCAAGGAACCACATTGGCACGCACCGTCCGCACGACGGCCCTCGTCTCCGCATCGGCCCTCGCGCTCGGCCTCTCCCTCCTCACCGCCGCCCCCGCGTCCGCCGCGGATGCCCCGACACCGCACCTGGACGCGGTCGAGCAGGCCCTGCGCCAGGTCTCGCCGGGGCTGGAGGGCTCGGTCTGGGAGCGCACCTCCGGCAACCGGCTCGGCTCGTCCCGCCCCGGGGGCGCCGACTGGCTGCTCCAGACACCCGGCTGCTGGGGCGATGCCGCGTGCGCCGACCGGCCCGGATCGCGCCGTCTCCTGGAGAAGATGCGCCAGGACCTCGCCGCCGCCCGGGAAACGGTGGACATATCCACGCTGGCACCCTTCCCCAACGGCGGCTACCAGGAGGCGATCATCGCGGGCCTCAGGGAATCCGCCGAGAAGGGCAACCGGCTGAAGGTGCGCATCATGGTGGGCGCCGCGCCCGTCTACCACTCCACGGTGATCCCCTCGGCCTACCGTGACGAGGTCCTCGCGAAGCTCGGCCCGGCCGCCGCGGGCAACATCACCCTCAACGTGGCCTCGATGACCACCTCGAAGACCTCCTTCTCGTGGAACCACTCCAAACTGGTCGTGGTGGACGGCAGTTCGGTGATCACCGGCGGCATCAACAGCTGGAAGGACGACTACCTCGAGACCTCCCACCCGGTGAGCGACGTCGACCTCGCGCTGTCCGGGCCCGCCGCGGGCTCCGCGGGCCGCTACCTGGACTCCTTGTGGGACTGGACCTGTCACCACAAGAACAACTGGAGCGAGGTCTGGTTCGCCGCGTCCCCCGGCGCGGACTGCATGCCCTCCCTGCCCCGGCCCGCCTCCCCGCAGGACGGGGGGAACGTGCCCGCGCTCGCCGTCGGCGGGCTCGGCGTGGGCATCCGGCAGAGCGACCCCACCTCCTCCTTCCGCCCCGTCCTGCCGACGGCCGGCGACACCAAGTGCGGGATCGCGGTCCACGACAACACCAACGCCGACCGGGACTACGACACCGTCAACCCGGAGGAGAGCGCCCTGCGCGCCCTGGTCTCCAGCGCCACCTCACACGTCGAGATCTCCCAGCAGGACGTGCACGCCACCTGCCCGCCGCTGCCCCGCTACGACGTACGCCTCTACGACGCCCTCGCCACGAAGCTCGCCTCCGGCGTGAAGGTCCGCATCGTGGTGAGTGACCCGGCCAACCGCGGCACGATCGGCAGCGGCGGCTACTCGCAGATCAAGTCGCTCACCGAAGTGAGCGACGCCCTGCGCGGCCGGCTCACGGCCCTGACCGGTGACGGCGCCCGGGCACGGACGGCCCTGTGCGAGAACCTCCAGCTGGCGACGTTCCGCGCTTCCGACCAGCCGACCTGGGCGGACGGCAAGCCCTACGCCCAGCACCACAAGCTCGTCTCGGTCGACGGATCGGCCTTCTACATCGGATCCAAGAACCTGTACCCGTCCTGGCTCCAGGACTTCGGGTACGTCGTCGAGAGCCCGGCCGCGGCCGGACAGCTGAAGAGCGACCTGCTGGACCCGCAGTGGCGGTACTCCCGGGCCACGGCGACGTACGACTACACCCGAGGCCTCTGCCAGGGCTGAGGGTCCGCGCCCATCCGTGTGGTCGGCGTCGTCCGCGCCGGCCACACGAAGACCGTCGCGGCCCGGGCGGGGTACGCGCCGGCCGCTCCCCGGGCGGCGGGCGGCGCCCGGCACGTCATGGGGTCCGCCCGCCTGCCCGGGGTCGGCCCCGTGGATCGTGGCCCGGTACAGTCGGCTCGCTCCTCAGTTCGTCCCGGACCGGGCCCGGGGCACCTGTCACTTTCCCTCTCGTGTTCCGGCCAGGAGACGTCATGACCAGCACCCAAGAGCCGACCGGGTCGACCGCGCAGGCCCCTCAGCCACCGCGGGTGCCGTCGTCCGAGGTCCGGGTGGCACGGCTGCGGCGCCGCCTGGAACGACTGATCGGGATCGCGGCGACCGAAGGCAACGCGCTCACCCCGTTGCGCAACGGGGACGAGATCTTCGCCGCGATGCTGGCCGGGATCCACCGTGCTCAGCACACGGTGGACATGATGACGTTCGTGTACTGGAAGGGCGACATCGCCCGCGACTTCGCGCAGGCACTCGCCGAGCGGGCCCGCGCCGGTGTGCGGGTCCGGCTGCTCCTGGACGGCTTCGGCAGCCGCCTGATAGAGAGGGAACTGCTGGACGAGATGGAGCAGGCCGGAGTGAAGGTGGCCTGGTTCCGCAAACCGCTCTACCTCTCACCGCTCAAGCAGAACCACCGCTGCCACCGCAAGGTCCTGGTCGTCGACGAGGAGACCGCGTTCACCGGCGGCGTCGGGATCGCCGAGGAATGGTGCGGCAACGCGCGCAACGAGAACGAATGGCGCGACACGCACGTCGAGGTCCGCGGACCCGCGGTCGACGGGATCGCCGCGGCGTTCGCGCAGAACTGGGCCGAGTGCCACGACGAACTCTTCGACGACCGCGACCGGTTCGTCGACCACCGCCCGCAGGGCGACGCGATCGTCCAGGTGGTACGCGGCTCCGCCAGCTTCGGCTGGCAGGACATGCAGACCCTGATGCGCGTCATGCTGGAGTCCGCCGAGGAACGCTTCCGCCTGGCCACCGCCTACTTCTCACCGGACACGTACTTCATCGAGCTGCTCTGCGCCACCGCCCGGCGCGGGGTCGAGGTGGAGATCCTGCTCCCGGGCCCCCACACCGACAAACGCGTGTGCCAGCTGGCCGGCCAGCACCACTACGCGGACCTCGTCTCCTGCGGGGTGAAGATCTACCAGTACCAGCCGACGATGATGCACGCCAAGGTCATCACCGTCGACCGCGTCGCCGCACTGACCGGCTCGACCAACTTCAACCGCCGCTCCCTCGACCACGACGAGGAGGTCATGCTCGCCGTCCTCGACGAGGGGTTCACCGCCGTCCTCGACGGACACTTCGACGAGGACATCGCCGTCAGCGAGCTCATCCAGGAAGGCCGCTGGAAGAGGCGCCCCGCCCTCCAGCGCGCCCGGGAACTGGCCGTGCAGCCCATCCGCCGCTTCCTGTGACCAGCGCGCGCACGGCGACGGACGGGGCGAACGGGGCGGGCTACGTCTCCAGCGAGGGAAGTCCGCCCGGAGCCGGGCAGATCCGACGCCCCGCGTGATCGAACACGTACGGCTGTCCCAGATCCACCGGCAGCGGAATCTGCGCCCCCGCCCGCACCCGGACATGCGGTCCCGTGCGCACCACGAGGTCGCTGCGCACGGCACCCCGCACTGCCGGAGCGGCGTTCGCGTCAGTCTCCCGGGCTGATTCCGGCGGCGTCGCGCCCGAAGCAGCGGCATCCGCGGGCGGTGCCGCAGCGGGCGGACACAGCACGGCGGCCGGGGGCGCCCCCCCCGGGGGGGGGGGGGGCG
>NZ_JBEXOV010000097.1:0-26329 GCF_040611715.1 Streptomyces sp. NPDC006544
GCCGGGACATCGTCGCCATCAAGATCAGCGACAACGTCGCGACCGACGAGGCCGAGCCCGAGGTGCTCTTCACCCACCACCAGCACGCCCGTGAGGGGCTCGGGCACCCGCCCGGCCTCCACGAGGGAGCGCAGCCGCGCGCGCAGGCCGAACACGTAGGCCTCGACCCGGGCGGTGAGCGGCTCGCACCACGGCAGCGCCAGCAGCACGAGCAGACCGGCGGACCAGCCGAGCAGGACGTCGCTGACCCAGTGGGTGCCGAGGTACACGGTGGTGGCGCCGACGCTCAGCGAGACGACCGCGGACACCACGGAGAGCACCCGCCGGGTGACCACGGTGGAAGCCAGGTAGGCCAGGATTCCCCAGGTCACCACGGCGTTGGCGGTGTGGCCGGAAGGAAATATATCGCCGCCGGCGAAGAGTTCGGCGGAGCCGATCTCGGTGGCGTAGTGCGGACCGAGCCGGCCGAGGCCCAGCTTGACGGCACCGACGGTGATGTTGAGCAGAAGCAGCGCCACACCGAGGGTGATCAGCGGGCGCAGCGTGTGCTGCCGCCAGGAACGCCAGCCGAGCCAGGCCGCGACCATGACCGCGGTGGGTCCGCGCTGGCCCAGGACGACGAGGTAGTCGAGGAAGGCGTGCAATTGCGGCCACTGCTCGTACGGCCGGAAGAACATGATCTGCCAGTCCAGGCGGACGAGCCAGGAGGTGGTCAGGACGGCCACGACGATCGCGAGGTAGAAGCCGAGGGTCGCCCCCAGGAGCACGACGCGGTGCCGGCTCATCCGCGGTGTTTGCAGATGAGCCGGTCGCTCTGGTTCCCGGTCCAGCCGGGCGAACACCCGCTCCAGTCTGGGCAGGATTTGATCGGTACGCACTCAATCGACGTTACCGCGCGGCGATGGGCGCCCCGGTCGAATCGCGGGGTTCGTGACGACCATGTGATGTGGAGTTGGTCTCATGCGGGACTTAATTCCGGGCATTTGGCCTTTGGTTTGCGCGAAGCCGGGCCTTGCTCCGGCCTTTTCTTCGCATACCCGTCCGCGCTTTATCGGTGTGACTCAATTCCTTTGCTCAAAGATGGAACGGAATAACCCGTTCCGTGACGTCGGCCTGCCGGGAGCGCGGCGTCCGGGCGGGGCCGCGCCGCCCCCCGCGGGGTCTACGGCGGGCCCGAGCCGTTCAGCCAGAAGGCCCCGTACACCGCCGAGACGAGGGCCAGCGCGCCCAGCACCGCGGCCGCCCGTCCCGTCCGCCACCGGGCCAGCGCCACCGCCGGCGGGAACACCAGCGGGAAGGCCGGCAGCAGCAGCCGGGGCTTGGAGCCGAAGTAGCCGGACGCGCACAGGGCCAGCGCCACGACGATCCCGCAGTAGACGAGGAGCGGGACCGGCTGCCGTCCCCGTACGCAGAGCCCGTACAGCCACAGCACCAGCACGACCCCCGCGATCAGGCCGATCCCGGCGAGGAAGGCCGGGGAGGCCAGCCGGGCCCCGACGAACCGGGCGAAGGCCCAGCCTCCGTCGAAGCCGTTTCCCCAGCCGCCCTGCACGTCCAGGTACCCCACCACCCCGCCGCCGGTGCGCGCCCCGACCCACAGGACGTACGCCGCCGCGCCCAGCGGAGCCAGCAGCGCCCCGGCCAGCGCCCGCCCACCGCGCTCCCCCCGGCGCACGGCCAGGGCCGCGGCCACCCAGACCGCCGCGACCACCGCCGCCCCGACCGGGCGGGTCAGCCCCGCCCCGGCCGCGAGCAGGCCCGCGGTGAGCCAGCGGCCGCGCAGGGCCCCGTAGAGGCTCCAGGCGGCGAGTGCGGTGAACAGCGACTCGCTGTACGCCATCGACTGGACGACGGCGACAGGCAGCGCGGCCCACAGCGCGACGGCGAGCACCCCGGTCCGGCGGCCGTACAGGAGGTCGGCGACGGCGAAGATCCCCCAGGCCGCGGCGAGCCCGGCGACCGCCGAGACCACCAGGCCGGCGGAGCCGTGACCGAGCCCGGTGGCGGCCGAGACCAGGCGCTCCAGCCAGGGCAGCAGCGGGAAGAAGGCCAGGTTGGAGTGGACGTCCCCGTTGGGGAGGGCCACCTCGTACCCGTACCCCTCGGCGGCGATCCGGGCGTACCAGAGGGAGTCCCAGCGCGCCGAGAGCAGCGTGTGGGGACTGCTGCCGGCCACCGCCCCCCACACCGCGAGCACCGCCAGCCCGGACAGCCGGACCGCCGCGAAGACGGCCAGCGCGGGCGCGGCCCGACGAAATCCAAGATCCTTCACGGGCATGATTATCGGTGGCGGGGCGGACCCGGGGCCGCGTGCCCGTGGGCAGGCGGCGCGGAGCGAGGGGACGCGGAGGGGCCGGCGCGGGGGAATTGGCGCGAAACGAGTGGCGTACACCACACCGCGGCCGGCGGGGCGATGAGAGCTTGACCACGTGTCGGACAGCCGAACTCGCGTACGCTGACCGTTCACTCGCGTGTCGACGCCGGACCCCGTAGGACGCCCGCCTTTTCCCCCGTGGCTCCGAAAGACGCAGGTCCGCCGAGTGCGAGGGATCACCTGGGAGGTACATGCATGTCGGGGACGAACGCGGCCGGCGACAGGACCCCTTCCCCCTGGCAGCGACTGCGTCGGCTCGGCGCGGCCTCCGGCGGGGCCAACCGCTGGGCCGTCCTGGCGGTCCTGTGCATCAGTCTGGTTCTCGTCGCGCTCGACGCGACGATCCTGCACGTCGCCGTTCCCTCCGTCACCGAAGACCTGCGGCCCGGCTCGATCGAGCTCCTGTGGATCGTCGACGCCTATCCCCTCGTCTGCGCCGCCCTCCTGATCCTCTTCGGCACCCTCGGCGACCGCGTCGGCCGCCGCCGCGTCCTGCTCCTCGGCTACGGGCTCTTCGGCGTGGCCTCGGCCGTCGCCGCCCTCGCCGACAACGCCCATGTCCTCATCGCCGCCCGCGCCCTGCTCGGCGTCGGCGGCGCGATGATCATGCCGGCCACCCTGTCGATCCTGCGCCAGGTCTTCCCCGACCGGCGCGAGCGGGCACTGGCCATCGGCATCTGGACCGCCGTCGCCGCCATCGGTGCGGCGAGCGGGCCGGTTCTCGGCGGATTCCTCGTCCAGCACTTCTGGTGGGGCTCCGTCTTCCTCATCAACATCCCGCTGATGGTCCTGCTCCTGCCCCTCGGCCGGTGGCTGCTGCCCGAGTCGAAGGGCGGCTCGGACGGTCCCTGGGACGTGCTCGGCGCGCTGATGGCCGCCGCCGGTGTCCTGGGCGCCGTCCTCGGCATCAAGCGCTTCGGCGCGGAGCGGCACCTCGCCGACCTCCACGCGCTGGTCCCGCTGGTGATCGGGGCGGGGCTGCTGGTGCTCTTCGTGCGCCGCCAGAAGCGGCGCACCCACCCTCTGATCGACATGCGGATGTTCTCCCGGCCCGCCTTCACCACCTCGGTGGGCTGCATCGTGCTGGCCATGCTGGCGCTGGTGGGGCTGGAGCTGATCGCCGTCCAGTACCTGCAGCTCGTGCTGCACCTGAGCCCGCTGCAGACCGGGCTGCGGCTGCTGCCGCTCACCTTCGCGGCGATGGCCGCGGGCGCGACCGGCTCGTACACGCTGGCCCGGACCGGGCCGCGCCGGATGGTCTCGCTCGGCTTCCTGCTGACCGCGGGCGCGGTGCTGCTGCTGACCTTCATGGGTCAGCACGACCGGCCGGTCCTGCTGACCGTGGGGTTCGTCCTGCTCGGCTTCGGGCTGCAGACCACGCTGTTCGCGGCCTACGAATCGATGCTGAACGAGGTCCCGGCGGCCACCGCGGGCGGCGCCGCCTCGATCGGCGAGACCTCCTACCAGCTGGGTGCGGGCATGGGCATCGCGCTGCTCGGCAGCGTGATGAACGCGGCGTACGCGCCCGGACTGACCGACGTGCCCGGGGTCTCGGCGGCGCAGTCCGCCGACGCGGCGCACTCGCTCGGCGAGGCGTACCAGATCGCGGCGCGGCTCGGCGGACCGGCGGGTGACTCGCTGTTCGAGGCCGCCCGGCACTCCTTCGTCCACGGCCTGCACGTCACGCTGGTGGTGAGCGCCGCGCTGCTCCTGGCGGGAGCGCTGATGGCACTGAGGCTTCCGCGCGTGATGGACTGCGCGGATCACGCGGCGGAGCCGGTACGGGCGCCCGCGCAGCCCCTTCCCGAGGCGTCGGCCCCGGCCGCGGCGAGGTCCGAGGGCCGGGCGCAGGCCCCCGGGGCCCGCATCCCGGCGCAGTCGTCGGCCGACTCCGACCCGGCGGTCGGCCACCCGGCCTGAGCCGGAGGCCCGGAGCGGGTCTCAGGCGGGGGGCGCCGACCGGGCCGCGGGCGCAGGGCGCACGGGGGGCGGGACCGGCGCGGTGGGAGCCGGCGAGGTGAGGGGCTCCGGGACGGGAGACGCCGACGGAGACGGCGCCGAAGGCGTGGGTGCCGGTTCCGGTGCCGGGCCCTTCGGTACCGGCGGAGCCGGGACCGGCGGGGGCAGGACCGACGGGGGCAGGACCAGGAGCATGCCGGCCTTGAGGGAGTCCGGGCTCGGGCCGATCGCCACCCGGTTCGCCGCGTACAGCGCCTGCCAGCCGCCCCGCACCCGGTGCCGCCGCGCGATCCCCTCCAGCGTGTCCCCGCGCCGCACCACGTGCGCCCGCCCCGCAAGCCCGTACCGCTTGGCGCACACCGGCCACGCCTCCCAGCCCTGGGTGGCGAGCAGGTCCTCCGCGATGCGGATCTGCTGGTCGCGCGTCGCCAGGTCCGCCCTCGGGGCGAACGACAGACCGCCGTGCTCCTCCCACGTCGGCTGCCAGAACTGCAGCCCTCCGTAGAAACCGTTCCCCGAGTTCACCGCCCACCGGCCGCCGCTCTCGCAGTCGGCCACGCAGTCCCACGGCCACTCCCCGCCCGGCCCGCAGTCGACCCCCCGGCCGGGCCCTCCCGGCGCGGGCGGCGGGGGCGCCGCCACCGCCGGCACGGGCGCCGAAGCCAGCACGACCAGCAGCAGCGCCGCCGCGGCCACCCCACCCGGAATCCCGAAGTTGCGCACCGCGTCACGCTATGCGGCCCCCTGGCGGCCCCCGGACCGCCACACCGGGGGGCACACCGGCGAGCGCCGGGCCCCACCCGCTCGACCCACCGGCCAAACGGCCAGCACCGACCATCAACTGAGCACAACAGAAAAAGAGTTGGCACTAAAACAACGCACCGGTCGGACCGTTCACTCCTTCGGGGGTCCGGTTCGATTCCGTTCCCTCAAACGGCGTGACCCCGGCCACCGCTCCCCCGTTGAGCCCGGCGAGCCGGAACCCCCCGGCCCCGCACGCCTAGTCCGAGGAGCCACCCCGTGCCGCGCATGCTCGAAGTCAGTGATGAGGTACGTGCCGAGATCGGCGACGAGGAGGCCGAGCGGCTGCTCGCGGGCGACGGGGCCCCCGGCAGTTACGACTGCACGTCCTGCCGCACCCCCGGCGACTCGGAGCGCGAGCAGACCAGCACCGTGCTGTTCGTCGGCGACGAGACGGCCGTCCTCGCCTTCGCCCACGCCGGCTGCATCCCCTCACAGGTGGTCTCCGTCCCCGAGGCCGACCTCCAGGGCGCCGTCCGCTCCATCACGGGCGACAGCCCCGCCCCGGCCTCCTCCGCCGGCGAGGCGCCACGGTCCGTGCCCGGCGGCCAGGCCGTCCTCGGCATCACCAGCGGCCTGATCCTGATCAACGGGGAGCTGCACCCCGCCCTGGTCGTGGAGCCGACGGCGCCCATCGCCCGGCCCGGGACCGACGGCCCCGGCGACGACTTCCTCCCGCTCCTCATCGAGCAGGGCTTCATCCCGGTCACCGACACCGACGAACTCCCGACCGCCCTGAGCGGCTGGTCGATCCTGCTCGCCGCCGGCCAGCTGCACTCGGTGCTCCAGCCCGGCCAGGTCGCCTGGTGGCAGGCGCACAAGCCGCTGTCGGTCACCGACGGCTGGCGGGCCGCCGTCAACAGGACGCAGCGCGTCCTGGTCTACGCGGCCCCGGTCGACTCCATCGGCCAGCAGCCCCGCGAGGACCTGCTCCGCGACGCCCTGGACAAGGCCGCGCGCAACGGCAAACTGGTGGCCGCCTCCATGCCCCTGGCAGGCACTCCGGGCGCCTGATCCCCCTTTCCCCGCGAGCCGCCGTCGCGTCCCCGGCCGGGGGCGGGACGGCATGCGCCGGGGGTGCGCGGTCCGTCCCGCGCACCCCCGGCGATCTGCGTTTTCCGTCCGCGCACCCCCGGCGATCTGCGTTTTCCGTCCGCGCACCCCGCATCCGCCGGGCGTCGCTTTCGTTGGCAGATACGTGCATTCCTACGATGTCTCCCGCGCCCCGTCCTATCCGAGCACCGTCCCCCCGATGCGCCACGAACGGGAGCTGGAGAACGCTCCGGCCGCCTCGCACACCCCGATCTACGACACCCTGTACTCGGAGTACCTGCGGGCCTTCCGGACCCTTCCGGGCGACCGGTCGGGCGAGGAGGACCTCGGCTTCACCGCGTTCTCCTACGGCGGCTCGTACACCGCGGCCGCGTCCGGCACGTACGGCGGTCCGGGCGCCCACCCGTACGGCGGCTGGAACGGTTCCTCGTGGCAGCAGGCGGACGCCTGGCAGGCCTCCTACGCCCCGCAGCCGGCACCCCAGCCTCCGTCGCAGCACTCGTACGCGGGCGCCGGCGCCGCCACCGCGACCGGGACCGGATACGCGAACGGGCGGCAGCACCAGACCGGGATGCAGCACATCCCGGCGGCCCTGCCGCCCGCTCCGCGCCGGGGCAACTAGCCCCGGCACACCACCACTACATCTTTCGCTTGTGCTGCGCGCCGCGCTTCTCGCGCACCCGCACCGAGATGTGGATCGGGGTTCCCTCGAAGCCGAACTCCTCGCGCAGGCGGCGCTCGATGAAGCGGCGGTAGCCGTGCTCCAGGAAGCCCGAGGCGAACAGCACGAACCGCGGGGGCTTGCTGCCCGCCTGCGTGCCGAACAGGATGCGGGGCTGCTTGCCGCCGCGGATCGGGTGCGGGTGGGCGGCCACGACCTCGCCGAGGAAGGCGTTCAGCCGGCCGGTCGGGACACGCGTCTCCCAGCCGGCGAGCGCGGTCTCGATGGCCGGGACCAGCTTCTCCATGTGACGGCCGGTGAGCGCCGAGACGTTCACGCGGGGCGCCCAGGCGACCTGCTGCATCTCGGTCTCGATCTCGCGCTCGAGGTAGTAGCGGCGCTCCTCGTCGAGGTTGTCCCACTTGTTGTACGCGATCACGATGGCGCGCCCGGCCTCGACGGCCATGGTGATGATGCGCTGGTCCTGGACGCTGATGGTCTCGGTCGTGTCGATCAGGATGACCGCGACCTCGGCCTTCTCCACGGCCGCGGCCGTGCGCAGGGAGGCGTAGTAGTCGGCGCCCTGCTGGAGGTGGACCTTCTTGCGGATGCCCGCGGTGTCGATGAACTTCCAGGTGATCCCGCCGAGCTGGATCAGCTCGTCGACCGGATCACGGGTGGTGCCGGCCATCTCGTTGACGACGACGCGGTCCTCCTTGGCCACCTTGTTCAGGAGGGAGGACTTGCCGACGTTCGGTCGGCCGATGAGCGCGATCCGGCGGGGTCCGCCCACGGCGGTGCCGAAGGTCTGCTCGGGCGCCTCGGGGAGGGCCTCGAGGACGGCGTCCAGCATGTCGCCGGTGCCGCGGCCGTGCAGGGAGGACACGGGGTGCGGGTAGCCGAGGCCCAGGGACCACAGGGAGGCCGCGTCGGACTCGCCGCTCTGGCCGTCGACCTTGTTGGCGCACAGGACGACCGGCTTGCCGGCCTTGCGCAGCAGCCGGACGACGGCCTCGTCGGTGTCGGTGGCGCCGACCTTGGCGTCCACGACGAAGACGACGGCGTCGGCGGACTCGATGGCGTACTCGGCCTGGGCGGCGACGGAGGCGTCGATGCCGAGGACGTCCTGCTCCCAGCCGCCGGTGTCGACGACCTTGAAGCGGCGGCCGGCCCACTCGGCCTCGTACGTGACGCGGTCGCGGGTGACGCCGGGCTTGTCCTCGACGACCGCCTCGCGGCGGCCGATGATCCGGTTCACCAGCGTCGACTTGCCGACGTTGGGGCGGCCGACGACGGCGAGGACCGGGAGCGGGCCGTGGCCGGCTTCCTGGATGGCGCCTTCGACGTCCTCGATGTCGAAGCCCTCTTCCGCGGCGAGCTCCATGAACTCCGCGTACTCGGCGTCGCCAAGTGCTCCGTGGTCTTGCTGGTCGTTCATGAAGTCCGTTCCTCGTCGTTCGTGGTGGTCGGTGGGGCCCGCGCAGCGCGGTTCCACTACTAGGTCAAGTCTCGCTCAGCGCCCGGTGAGGCGCTTGGCGTCGGCCAGGTGGGCGGTCAGCCGCGCCTGGATGCGTACGGTGGCCTGGTCCAGCGCGGTACGGGTACGGCGGCCACTGCCGTCCCCGGCGTCGAAGGCATCGCCGAAGACGATGTCGACCCTGCTCCTGAGCGGCGGCAGCGCCTTCACGACACGGCCGCGCCGTTCGGTGCTGCCCAGTACGGCGACCGGCACCACGGGGGCGCCGGAGCGGACCGCGACGTACGCGAGGCCGGCGCGGAGCGAGGCGAAGTCCCCCTCGCCCCGGGTGCCCTCGGGGAAGATCCCCAGGGCTCCGCCGTTCTCCAGCACGCCCAGCGCACGGCCTATGGCGCCCCGGTCGGCGCCGGAGCGGTCCACCTTCACCTGCCCGATCCCTTCGAGGAAGGGGCCGAGCGGGCCGACGTACGCCTCCTTCTTGATCAGGAAGTGCAGCGGCCTGGGGGCCGTACCCATGACCATGGGGCCGTCGATGTTGTGCGCGTGGTTCACGGCCAGGATCACGGGGCCGGCGGCGGGGACCTTCCAGGCCCCCAGCACGCGCGGCTTCCAGAGGCCGTACATGAGACCGATGCCGATCCGCCGGCCGACCGCCGCACCCTTGAGGGAGGGCGTATCGCTCACTTGCGGCCCGCCCGCTTCTCCTCCACCAGGGTCACGACGCACTCGATGACCTGGTCGAGCGTGAGCTCGGTGGTGTCCACCTCCACGGCGTCGCCGGCCTTGGCCAGCGGGGAGGTCTTGCGGCCGGAGTCGGCGGCGTCCCGCTTGATCAGCGCTTCCTTGGTGGCCGCGAGGTCCGCGGCCTCCTTGCCCCGGAGCTCTCCGCTGCGGCGGGCCGCGCGGGCCTCGGCCGAGGCGGTGAGGAAGACCTTCAGGTCGGCGTCGGGCAGCACCGTGGTGCCGATGTCCCGGCCCTCCACGACGATCCCCTCGGCCGCTTCGGCCGCCTCGGCGGCGATCGAGCGCTGGAGCTCCGTGATCAGGGCGCGCACCTCGGGGACGGCGCTCACGGCGCTGACCTTGGAGGTGACCTCCCGGGTCCGGATCGGGCCGGAGGCGTCCAGGCCGTCGACGGTGATGGCGGGCGCGGCGGGATCGGTGCCGGACACGATGGCGGGCTTGCCCGCCGCGATCGCGATGGCCTGGGGGTCGTCCGTGTCGATGCCGTTGGTGATCATCCACCAGGTGATGGCCCGGTACTGGGCACCGGTGTCCAGGTAGCGCAACCCGAGCTTGGCGGCCACGGCCTTGGAAGTGCTGGACTTGCCCGTGCCGGAGGGACCGTCGATGGCGACGATCACGGCGGTCGGAGCTGCGGTTTCCACGGTGCGGGCACCTTCCTGGTTGCGCGTACGTGTCCGGGCGCGCCAATAGCGCCCCTCCTCCAGGTTACCGGGCTTTTCGGCACCGCCCACCGGGTGAGCCGCCGGGCTACTGCTGGCGCAGTGCCCAGCCCCGCTCGCGCAGCTCGGCCGCCAGGCTCGCGGCGGCCCTCGGCTCCACCATGAGCTGCACCAGGCCCGCCTGCTGTCCCGTCGCGTGCTCGATCCGGACGTCCTCGATGTTGACCCCCGCCCGGCCGGTGTCGGCGAAGATCCGCGCCAGCTCCCCCGGCTGGTCGGAGATGAACACGGCCACCGTCTCGTAGGCCGCCGGCGCCGCGCCGTGCTTGCCGGGCACCCGGATCCGGCCCGCGTTGCCGCGGCGCAGCACGTCCTCGATGCCGGCCGCGCCGCCCCTGCGCTTCTCCTCGTCGGCCGACTGGAGGCCGCGCAGGGCCTCGACGGTCTCCTCGAGGTCGGCGGCGATGCCGGCCAGGACGTCCGCGACGGGCCCCGGGTTCGCCGAGAGGATCTCCACCCACATACGGGGATCGGATGCCGCGATCCGCGTCACGTCCCGGATGCCCTGCCCGCACAGCCGTACGGCCGTCTCGTCGGCCTCCTCCAGCCGGGCGGCGACCATGCTGGAGACCAGCTGGGGGGTGTGCGAGACCAGCGCGACCGCGCGGTCGTGCGCGTCGGCGTCCATGACGACGGGGACGGCCCGGCACAGGGCGACCAGCTCCAGTGCCAGGTTCAGCACCTCGTGGTCGGTCTCCCGGGTCGGTGTGAGCACCCACGGCCGGCCCTCGAACAGGTCCGCCGTCGCCGCGAGCGGCCCGGACTGCTCCTTGCCCGCCATGGGGTGCGTGCCGATGTACGCCCTGGTGTCCACGCCGAGCGCGTCCAGCTCCCGCCGCGGTCCGCCCTTGACGCTGGCCACGTCCACGTAGGCCCGCGCCAGGTCCCGGCCGATCGCGTCGGCGAGGGCGGCGGCGACGTGGGCCGGCGGCACGGCGACGATCGCGAGGTCGACCCGGCCCCCCTCGTAGGCCTCGTCCGTGCCCGCGCCGAGGGCGGCGGCCGTACGGGCCTGCGTGGCATCGCGGTCGACCAGGTGGACGGCGATCCCGCGGGCGGCGAGGGCGAGCGCCGCGGAGGTGCCGATCAGTCCGGTTCCGATGACGACGGCGGTTCTCACGGGGTGCTCCAGGGGTCAGTGGCGGCGGTGCCTGCCTCAGGGTAGCCAGCGCGGACGGCGCGACGACCCGGCGGTCCGTCCGGTGGGACGGGGCGCCGGACCGCGGGGCTGACGGGGAGCGGGGCACGCGGCGGTCGCGGACCCGGCTCCACGACACGGACAATGTCGCCCGGACCGGGCGCGTCCGCCACTTGGCGCAGACCGTCCGGCGGCCGCCCCGGGGCGGTCGGCATGATCGGTGCATGATCTTCCACCTGGTACCGCTCGCCGACTGGACCACCGGGCCCGAGCGCCCGTACGCCCCGTCCTCGCTCGCGTCCGAGGGTTTCGTGCACTGCTCGGCCGATCCCGCGACGGCGCTCGAGATCGCCTCCTCGCACTACGGCGGCGTACCGGGGACCCTGCTCGCCGTGGAGCTCGACGAGCTCGCCCTGACTTCCGAGGTCCGCAGGGAGGGGAAGTCCGGCGCCCGCTACCCCCACGTCCACGGACCGTTGAACCGGGACGCCGTGACCCGCGTGTGGGAGGTCGTACGCGCCCCCGGCACACCGGCACGGCTGGTTTCGTGGCAGCCGGAGGGCTGAGCAAAGGCGTGGCGGGGTTCTCCTGAGCCCCGTCACACGTCAGGATGCCTAGCGCCATCCCGGCGATCACCCGAGGAGAAGTCATGAGCGACCCCACACGCAGCGCCCGGCGTACGGTACTGGCGGCGGGCGCGAGCGCCCTGGCAGGCGGCGTGCTCACCGCGTGCGGCTCGTCCGACGAGACGAAGCCCAAGGCGGAGAGCGGCAGCTCGTCCTCTCCGCAGGACCCCGCGGTGGCCGCGCCGGCCTCGCCCTCCGCCCCGCAGACGAAGGCCCTGCTCAAGGCTTCGGAGGTGCCCGTCGGCGGCGGCACGGTCCTCAAGGACGAGAAGCTGGTGGTCACCCAGCCGACGGCCGGCTCCTTCCGCTGCTTCACGGCGGTGTGCACGCACCAGGGCTGCCTGGTGAACAAGGTGGAGGCCGGCACGATCGACTGCCCGTGCCACGGCAGCAAGTTCAAGGTCGCGGACGGAGCGGTGGCCCACGGCCCGGCCACCAAGCCGCTGGCCGAGAAGAAGATCACCGTCTCCCCGGCGGGCGAAATCTCGCTCGCCTAGCGGTGTCCCGCCTGCCTAGGCTCGCGGGATGAACGACAAGCCGACGCCCGAGCCGCTCGAACTCACCCTGGTCAGGGACCACACGGTCTACGCCTGCGTGATGGGTTCGAGGGCGTTCGGCCTGGCGACGGAGGCGAGCGACACCGACCGGCGCGGTGTCTACCTCGCCCCGTCCCCGCTCTTCTGGCGCTTCCAGAAACCGCCCGCGCACGTGGACGGGCCGCGGGAGGAGGAGTTCTCCTGGGAGCTGGAGCGCTTCTGCGAGCTCGCCCTGCGGGCCAACCCGAACATCCTCGAGTGCCTCCACTCCCCCCTCGTGGAGGAGCTCACCCCGGTCGGAGAGGAACTCCTCTCCCTGCGCGAGGCGTTCCTCTCCCGCCGGGCCCACACCACCTTCAGCCGGTACGCGGTCACCCAGCGCGGCAAGATCTTCGCCGATCTCCGCAACCACGGCGCTCCGCGCTGGAAGCACGCCATGCACCTGCTGCGCCTGCTCCTGTCCTGCCGCGACCTGCTGCGCACGGGCCGCCTGGTGATCGACGCGGGTCCCTACCGCGACCGTCTCCTCGCGGTCCGCCGCGGTGAGCTCGGCTGGGACGAGGTCGACGCCTGGATGACCCGCCTGACGGAGGAGACCGAAGCCGCCCTCGCCGGCACCCCGCTCCCCGAGGCCCCGGACCTGCGCCGCGTGGAGGACTTCCTCTTCCGCGCCCGCCACGCCTCCGCCCTGGCCCGGCCCCTGCCGTAGCCGTCCCCGGGTCGGGCTCCGGGTCCGGGCCCCGCTCCGGCTCCGGTTCGGCGCGCTAGCGCGCCCGCCGCCGTACGACGAACGCGTCGAGGGCGGCGAAGGCCTCCGTGTGCTGCGGCAGCGCGGAGGCGGCCCGGGCCTCGTCGAGCACCCCGAGCAGGACCTCGTAGTCCCGCTCGAGCCGCCCCACGTCGACCCCGGCGGCCGCCCCGTGCTCGGCCTCGGCCTTGGCCTCGATCAGCCCGGCCAGGTACCGCGGGGACTCCGGCACCTCGTCCAGCAGCGTGGGCAGGTGCGCCTGCACCCGCGCCGAGCGCATCAGGTGGATGCCGGTGAGCAGCGCCCGGAACGTGTAGAGCAGCGGCTTGAGTCCGGCCGTCTTCCCGAAGAGCCGCCACTGGGTGCCCGCGAAGCCCCGGTAGTGGTGGGCGTGGTGGGAGGTCAGGACGCCGGGTGCCAGGGAGACCAGTTCCCGGTGCGCCGGCGTCGTGTGCACCACGAGCGGGGACAGCAGCTGCTCCAGGACGTAGCCGTTGCGGTTCAGCATCAGCCGGACGAACTTGCGCAGGTCGTGCGTGACCAGGTCCATCTCGGTCCCGTCCCGGAACCACATCCGGCTGCGGGTCTCCTGCGGATCGCGCAGGGACAGCAGCTCGGCCGCGGGCAGCAGGTGCGCTCCCCGCAGGTCGACGTCGGAGTCCCGGGAGGGGAACCCGTACAGGTGGGCGCCCGAGACCGTCGCGAAGAGCAGCGGGTCGGGCTGCTCCGCGACGACGGGGGCCAGGTCGATGCTCAGGGTGTCCAGCACGGCTCACGCGTCCCAGAGGGTGCCGAAGGCCAGGAGTTCGTCGCGGTACTCGATGCGGCCCTCCCAGTCGCGGGGCCAGACGTCGGCGCCGAGGTGGGCGCCCGCGAAGGCGCCGGCCAGGCAGGCGATGGAGTCGGAGTCGCCCTGGGTGCAGGCGGCCCGGCGCAGGGCGAGGAGCGGCTCCTCCGGGAAGAGCAGGAAGCACTGGAGGGCTGTGGCCAGAGCCTCTTCGGCGATCCAGCCGTCGCCCGTGGTCAGGCAGGGGTCGGTCTCCGGGGAGGGCGAGCGCAGGGCCGCGCCCAGGCGGTCCAGGACGTCCAGGCACTCGTCCCAGCCACGGGCCATGAAGGACTCCGGCGTGGCGTCGGAGGCCGTGCGCATCCACAGGTCGCCGAGCCAGCGCTCGTGGTAGCGGGTGCGGTTCTCCAGGGCGTAGGAGCGCAGGAGGCCGGCCAGACCGGTCGGCTCGGTGCCCCGCGCCAGCAGGAACACGGCCCGCGCCGTGAGGTCCGAGGCGGCCAGCGCGGTGGGGTGGCCGTGGGTGAGGGCTGACTGGAGCTGGGCCGCACCGGCCCGCTCCTCCTCCGTCCAGCCGGGCACCAGCCCGGCCGGCGCGACCCGCATGTTGGCGCCGCAGCCCTTGGAGCCGATCTGGCTGGCGTCGCGCCAGTCCAGGCCCGGCTGGTCCAGGAGCCGGCAGGCCTTCAGGCAGGTGTTGCCCGGGGCCCGGTTGTTCTCCGGGGAGTGGTACCAGTCGACGAACTCCTCCCGGACGGGGCGGGCGAGGCGCTCGGGCCCCACCGGGCCGCGCTCCGCGGCCGTCCGTATGCCGCGGGCGAAGGCCAACGTCATCTGGGTGTCGTCGGTGACGATCGCCGGGCGGGGCAGCGCCATGGACCGCCAGGGGCCGGTCTTGGACAGGATCCCCGGTACGTCGTTGAACTCGGTCGGGAAGCCGAGCGCGTCGCCCAGCGCCAGGCCGATCAGGGCGCCCGTCGCCGCGCGCTTCCCGGCCCTGCCCGTGGCCGCGGTCGCGGCCCTGCCCGGATTCGTGCCCGGGTTCGTGTTCGCGTTCGCGTTCGTGGTCATCGCGCAGGTCCTTCCGAGGGGCGGAGCAAGGGCGGGTGCAGGGTGGTGGCGGGGCCCGGCCGGTAGAGCGCGGCCGGTTTGCCGCGGCCGCCGGTGAGGCGGGCCGCGCCGGGCACGGCCTCCACGAAGCCCGGCGTGGCCAGCACCTTGCGGCGGAAGTTGGGACGGTCCAGGACGGTGTCCCAGACGGTCTCGTAGACGGTCTGGAGCTCGCCGAGCGTGAACTGGGGCGGGCAGAAGGCGGTGGCCAGGCAGCTGTACTCCAGCTTCGAGCCCACGCGGGAGCGGGCGTCGGCCAGGATCTGCCCGTGGTCGAAGGCCAGCCCGAAGCCGGCTCCCGAGGCCGGTCCGGTCACCTCGCCCACCGGAACCCAGCGGGCCCGGTCCGCGTCCCCGCCGCCCCCGGCCGCCGGTTCCGGCAGGTCGGGGACGAGCGCGGTGAAGGCCACCGAGACGACCCTCATCCGGGGGTCGCGGTCCGGTTCGCTGTAGGTGCGCAGCTGGTCCAGGCGCAGCGCGGCGACGACCTCCGCCGACAGGCCGGTCTCCTCGGCCAGCTCGCGCCGGGCCGCCGTCTCCGCGGATTCCCGGGGCAGCACGAAGCCGCCGGGTAGTGCCCAGGCGCCCGCGTACGGCTCCCGGCCCCGACGGATCAGCAGCACGTGCAGCGCGGCGTCGCGGACGGTGAAGACGGCGAGGTCGACGGTCACGGCGAACGGCTCGTAGGCGTGCGGGTCGTATGCGCCGGCGACGTCGCTCACCGGCTGCGCTTCCGCTCCGACGCCTGCTGCGGCCTCGGCGGCGGAAGCTGCCCCGGCACCCGCCGCGCGCCCGCCCCCGCCCCCGCCCCCGGCTCCGGCACCGGCACCGGCACCGGCACCGGCACCGGCACGGGTTTCCGCTCCGGCAGCGGGTCCGCGAAGTGCCGGCCCTCGCCGAGCAGTTCGTCCACGGCCCGCGCCGCCACCGCCAGCCGCGTCTCCCGGTCCCCGCGCACCACCAGGAAGCGTCTCCCGGTCCGCTCCAGCTCCTCCCGGAACCGCCCGGTCATCCACGGCCTCAGCTGCGGTCCGTCGCGCAGCCCGTCGTCCTCGAAGGGCACGCCCGCGTCATCGGTGAGCAGGTACAGCTCCCGGTGCCGGCCGGCGGCGATCCGCTCGACCTCCTCGTTGCGCCCACCCATGTACCGCTCGTGCCAGATGCCGGTGGCGAAGGAGTCGGTGTCGCAGAACAGGACCGGCGATCCCAGCCGCGCCGCCCGCTCCTCCTCGGCGTCCTGGCGCCGGGCGATCACCGGGAACTCGTCCGAGGTGAAGCTCACGTCGGCCCAGGTAGCCGCCGGGTCCGCCGCGCGGGCGGCCGCCAGCCGCTCCTCGCTGTACCGCCGGCCGTACTCCGCGACCCAGCCCGTCTTCGCCCACACCCCGCCGCGCCGGCGCCAGTGCGCCGCCAGGGCCCGCGACAGCGTCGTGGTCCCGGTGGACTCGGCGCCGAGCACGACGATCCGCCGTGTCAGCGCGGCCCGCACGGCCGGGCCCAGGAACTCCCAGTTCCCCACCGGGTCGGCCCGTACGGCCGTCCCGGACACGGGGAAGAGGGTCCGGTCCCGGTCCACGCAGACCTCCTCCGCGCCGAACCTGCGCGCGAGCTCGGTCCCGTACTCCTCCGAGGTGAAGACGGCGTCGACCCGGCGGCCCACCGCGCGCCGGAAGATCGCCATGTGCGCCTCCCAGACCGCCGGGTCGTGCAGGTCGACCGGGATGTCGTCGACGGCGCCCACGACCTCGGCCCCGGGGTGCGCCTCGCGCATCCAGGCGACCCGGTCGGCCAGCGGCACGGACTCCACCGAGGCCGCGCAGACGAGTACGGTCAGCCGCTCGCACTGGTCCTGGGCGGTGCGCACCAGGTGGTGGTGGCCCGCGTGCGGCGGGTAGAACTTGCCGAGCACCAGCCCGTGCCCGTACTTCGCCCCTCCCCGGCGGTTCACGCTGTCGCCCGCAGGGCCTCGCGGACGCCGCGGGCCGGGAGCGCCCGGCGCCAGCCGGTCAGTCCGGCGACACACAGGGCGAGGAAGACCACGTACAGCAGGGAGGTCAGGTACAGCCCCTTGTAGACGTACAGCGGGATGTACACGAGGTCGGCGGCGATCCACAGCCACCAGGACTCGAGCAGCTTGCGGCACTGCCCGTACGTGGCCATGAGCGAGAGCCCGGTCGTCAGCGCGTCCCAGAACGGGACGGTGGAGTCGGTGACCCGGCCCAGCAGGACCGTCAGGCCGAGCACCGCCACCGCCCCCGCCGCGGCCAGGGCGGCCCATTCGGTGGCCTTGGTGCGGCGCACCGGCAGGGCTTCGAGCGTTCCTGGTCCACCCCCGTGGGTCCAGGACCACCAGCCGTACGCGGCGAGGGCGATGAAGACGATCTGCAGCCCGGCGTCGGCGTAGAGGCCGGCCTGGGCGAAGAGCACGATGAAGAAGACGTTGTTGGCGATGCCGATCGGCCAGTTGGCGATGTGCTGCCGGGCGACCAGCCAGACGCACACGGCTCCCGTGACGAACCCGAGGATCTCGGTCCAGCTCGTCTGCCACCCCATGACGGCCACCCCCACTTTCTTTATGGTCAGACTGACTATAAAGAAGGCCGGGGTCCGGCACAACCGAAAAACCCGCGGCGCCCGAAGGCACCGCGGGTTCTGGAGGCCTCGCGGCGGTCCTACAGGCCGACCTCGCGCATCAGCATGCCGACCTCGGTGTTGGTCAGGCGGCGCAGCCAGCCGGACTTCTGGTCCCCCAGGTCGATCGGGCCGAAGGCGGTCCGGACGAGCTTCTCGACCGGGAAGCCGGCCTCCGCCATCATGCGGCGGACGATGTGCTTGCGGCCCTCGTGGAGGGTCACCTCGACCAGGTAGTTCTTGCCGAGCTGGTCGACGACGCGGAAGTGGTCGGCGCGGGCGTACCCGTCCTCCAGCTCGATGCCGTCCTTGAGGCGCTTGCCGATCTCGCGCGGCAGCGGTCCGGTGACCGCTGCGACGTAGGTCTTCTTCACGCCGTACTTCGGGTGCGTGAGGCGGTGGGCCAGCTCACCGTGGTTGGTGAGGAGGATGATGCCCTCGGTCTCCGTGTCGAGCCGGCCGACGTGGAAGAGACGCGTCTCACGGTTGGTGACGTAGTCGCCGAGGCACTGACGGCCGTCCGGGTCCTCCATCGTGGAGACGACGCCGGCCGGCTTGTTCAGCGCGAAGAAGAGGTACGACTGGGTAGCGACGGTCAGGCCGTCCACCTTGATCTCGTCCGAGGGCTTCACGCGCTTGCCCTGCTCCAGCACGATCTCGCCGTTGACCTCGACGCGCGCCTGCTCGATGAGCTCCTCGCACGCACGGCGCGAGCCCATGCCGGCGCGGGCGAGCACCTTCTGCAGACGCTCACCCTCCTCCTCGGCGCCCGGGAAGGTCTTCGGGGTCTTGATCACGGGCTTGTCGGCGTACCGGTCGCGCACGCGCTCCTCGATCCGCGCCTCCAGCTCGCGCGGCTTGGACCGGCCGCTGCGGCTGCCGGGACCGCTGCGCGGGCCGCCGGCGCCGCCGATGGCGGGGGTCCTGGACGTCCTGGGGCCGCCCTTGGCGCCGCCACGGGCCGCGTCGCCGCGCGCACCGCCACCGCGGTTGCCGTCGGCCGCGCCGCGGGCACCGCCGCCGCCCGCCTTGGCACCGCCGCGGCCGTTGCGCTCGCCCTCGGGGCCCACGTCGTAGCGACGCTCCTCGGGGCGGGGGTTGCGGATGCGGGGCGCGGGCTCGCGGTCACGGTCGGAGCCGCCGCCCTGGTAGCCGCCACCGCTGGAGCTGCCGCCACCGCGGTAACCGCCAGAGCTGCCGCCGCGGGAGCCGCCGCCCGAGCCGCCCTGGTAACCGCCGCCCGAGCTACCGCCGCGGGAGCCACCGCCCGAGCCGCCCTGGTAACCGCCGCCCGAGCTACCGCCGCGGGAGCCACCCCCCGAGCCGCCCTGGTAACCGCCGCCCGAGCTACCGCCGCGGGAGCCACCACCGGAGCCGCCCTGGTAACCGCCGCCCGAGCTGCCGCCGGAGCCGCCGCGGTATCCACCGCCGCCGCTGCCGCTGCCACCGCCGGAGCCGCCACCGCGGTAGCCACCACCGCCGCTGGAGCTGCCGCCGCGGGAGTCACCGCGCCCGCCGCCGCCACCGCCGCCGCTGTTCCTGTTGCCACCGTTGCCGTTGCCGCTGCTTCGCATCAAAGTTCCGTCGTCTTGTCGTCTTCATCGGTATCCGGTGCATCCGGATCGAACGACGGAACACCCTCTTGCGTCTCGGCTTCGATCGCGTCCGCCTCGGGGAGGAAGGGCGCGAGCTCCGGGAGCTCGTCCAGGCCGCGCAGGCCCATCCGCTCCAGAAAGTAGTTCGTCGTCCTGTACAGGATCGCACCTGTTTCGGGTTCCGTCCCCGCCTCCTCCACCAGACCCCGCTGCAGGAGGGTGCGCATGACCCCGTCGCAGTTGACTCCCCGGACCGCCGAGACCCTCGACCGGCTGACCGGCTGGCGGTACGCGACGACCGCCATGGTCTCCAGGGCCGCCTGGGTGAGACGGGCCTGCTGGCCGTCCAGGACGAAGGCCTCGACGGCCGGGGCGTAGTCCGCGCGGCTGTAGAAGCGCCAGCCCCCGGCGACCAGCCGCAGCTCGAATCCGCGGCCCTGCACGTCGTACTCGTCCGCCAGCTCGCGCAGCGCGTCCGCGACCTCCCGCGGGCTGCGGTCCAGCACCTTGGCGAGGTGCGTCTCGGTCGCCGGTTCGTCCACGACCATGAGGACGGCCTCCAGGGCCGGCTTGAGCGCCGGCGCGGCCACCTCCGCCGCCTGCCCTGGCCGCCCGGCCCCGGCCGTCCGCTCCCGCTCCGCCGTCCCGCTCATCGTTGGGCCTCCACGACCTGGTCGAACTCGTCCGTCACCTTCGGCATCCCGTCCCCGTCCCCGCCGCTCCAGCGCACGGTGAGCGCCTCCAGGGCCTCCTCCTGCTCCAGGACCACCGCCTTCTCGCGGTAGAGCTCCAGGAGGGCCAGGAAGCGCGCGACCACGGTGAGGGTGTCGCCCGCGCCCTCGGTGAGCTCCTGGAAGGTGGCCTCACCGCGCGCCTTGAGCAGCGCCACGATCAGCCCGGCCTGCTCCCGCACGCTCACGAGCGGAGCGTGGATGTGGTCCACGTACACCTGGGGCGCGGCCCGGGGCTGCATGGCCTTGGCGGCGAGCCGCGCCAGTCCCCCGCCGCCGATTCCGATGACCACCTCGGGCAGCAGCTCGGCCAGCCGGGGCTCCAGGCCCACCGTGCGCGGGTAGCGCCGGCCCTCGCCGTCGGCCCGCTCCTGGAAGATCTCGGCGATCCGCTTGTACGCCCGGTACTGGAGCAGTCGCGCGAAGAGCAGGTCCCTGGCCTCGAGCAGCGCGAGGTCGGCCTCGTCCTCCACCTCGGCGACGGGGAGCAGCCGGGCGGCCTTGAGGTCCAGGAGAGTGGCGGCGACCACGAGGAACTCGGTGGTCTGGTCGAGGTCCCAGTCGGGGCCCATGGCGCG
Organism: Streptomyces sp. NPDC006544; assembly: GCF_040611715.1. NCBI lineage: Bacteria > Bacillati > Actinomycetota > Actinomycetes > Kitasatosporales > Streptomycetaceae > Streptomyces > Streptomyces sp. NPDC006544. The sequence goes on from NZ_JBEXOV010000097.1 coordinate 20,272, forward strand.
GATGTGCGCCATGAACTCGTCGGTGACCTGGGACAGCGCCACCTCGGTGACGTCGAGCTTGTGCCGGGAGATCAGCTGGAGCAGCAGATCGAAGGGCCCCTCGAAATTGGCCAGCCTCAGCGTGAACCGCCCGTCCGCCGAGACGGCCCGCTCTCCCCCGGCCCCGCTCTCCCCGCCGCCCCAGGACGCCCCCGGGGCCTGCTCAGGGCCCCTGGGGACCGCTTCGGGTCCCCAGGGGCCTCCGGGGTCACCGGAGGCCGACAGGGGCGATTCCAGGCCGTCCGGGGCCGGGGGCCCGGGTTCGGGAGGGGACTTCGCGGTCAGCGGCCCGGCGACGGGACCTGACGGCGCCTCCTCCTCCGCCGCCGCCGGTACGGGGACACCCGGGCCGCGGCCCAGCGGGCGGCGGGACGGGTGGCCGGATTCGGCGGAAGAGGGCATCGCGGTCCAGGGTGGTACGGAGGGGACGGCCGGTCGGGCCGGGGCCAGGGACCAAGGCTCCCACGTACGGCGCGTCCCGCGGCGCGGGGACCCGCCCCGGACCGGCGCGGGGCCCGCCGGCCCGGTACGGCGGCCCGACGGGGTGCGGCGGCCCGACGGGGCTCAGCGGCCCCGGAGGCGGCGGACGAGGATGCTGGCGTCGCCGCGGGATTCCAGGTCGGCCAGGACCACGGCGACCGCCTCGCGCACGATGCGGCCGCGGTCGACCGCGAGGCCGTGTTCCCCGCGCAGCACCAGCCGCGCGTGTTCCAGGTCCATGAGCTCCTCGGCGGAGACGTAGACCGTGATCTTCTCGTCGTGGCGTTCGCGCCCGCTGGGCCGCCGGTTCGCGCCCCGGCCCTGGCCCTTGCCCCGGCCGGGCGCCGGGGCCGGGACGCCGCCACCGGAACCTTCCTGCGGCCGCCGCTGCGCACCCACTCCCGGCTCACCGCCGGCCACGGCCTCCCGGCTGCGGCCCTCCCTCACCGTGCCCTCCGCGGCGGTCGCCGCGTGCTCCACGCCCCGCGCCGCGGACGGCGAGGACGACGTCAGCGCCATCCCCCCGGTCGTACGGAACAGCTCGTCGGCTCCGGGCAGACTCACTCGGCGGGACACCGGGCGAGCACCTCCCTGGCCAGCTGGCGGTAGGCGGCGGCGCCGACGGAGTTGGACGCGTACGTGGTGATCGGCTCACCGGCGACCGTGGTCTCCGGGAAGCGCACCGTGCGGCCGATGACCGTGTGGTAGACGTGGTCGTCGAAGGCCTCGACGACGCGCGCCAGCACCTCGCGGCTGTGCACCGTACGGGAGTCGTACATCGTGGCCAGGATGCCGTCGAGCTCGAGCTCGGGGTTGAGCCGCTCCTGCACCTTCTCGATGGTCTCGGTCAGCAGTGCCACACCGCGCAGCGCGAAGAACTCGCACTCCAGCGGCACGATGACCCGGTGAGCCGCCGTCAGGGCGTTCACCGTCAGCAGGCCGAGCGAGGGCTGACAGTCGATCACGATGTAGTCGTAGTCGGCCATCAGCGGCTTCAGGGCCCGCTGCAGCGTCGATTCGCGCGCGACCTCGCTGACCAGCTGCACTTCGGCAGCGGACAGGTCGATGTTGCTCGGCAGCAGGTCCATGTTGGGGACCGCCGTCTTCAGCAGCACCTCGTCGGCCGACATGCCCCGCTCCATGAGCAGGTTGTAGACCGTCAGGTCGAGCTCCATCGGGTTCACGCCGAGACCCACGGACAGTGCGCCCTGCGGGTCGAAGTCGACGAGCAGCACGCGGCGCCCGTACTCGGCGAGAGCGGCACCCAGGTTGATGGTCGACGTGGTCTTGCCCACGCCGCCCTTCTGGTTGCACATCGCGATGATCTTCGCCGGACCGTGATCGGTCAGCGGGCCCGGGATCGGGAAGTACGGCAGCGGCCGTCCGGTCGGACCGATCCGCTCACGGCGCTGGCGGGCAGCGTCGGGGGCGAGAGTGGCCGCGTACTCGGGGTCGGGCTCGTACTCCGCGTCGGGGTCGTAGAAGTGCCCTTCGGGCACCTGGTCGTAGTCGGCGAAACCCACGGGCTTTTCGCCGCTCAGGTCGCCGGCCCTGGAGTTCACGTCTAGGCCGTCCATGCTCTTTTGGGGCGTCGTCATGCGCTGTTGGTTTGCGAAGGTGCGGACTGCGACGGAGCCGACAGCTTCGATTCCGGCAGGGCCATGACCCCGCGCAGGCGTTCCTGCTCGTCCACCCCCAGGAGCAAATGTCGACTCATTCACAAGTCGTCTTACCTCCTCGGACGTGACCAGGACACTTATCGATAGGTCAGCGTGGCACCATGCCGACGGTTGGCGACTCTATGGCGTGTCACCACTCAGCGGCAACACAATCCACCGGACCCACCGCGATGTGTCGGCAACCGAACACCACTCTGTCAAGGGCGTACGAGCTGTCGCCGGGAAGTTTCGCGGGTGTGCGAAAGGGTTAAAGGGTTACGTTCGAGGCGAGTTGAAGGGCCCTGCCGGACGCCCCCCGAACGCGTCCGGCCGGACCTTGCGAGCAAGGTCCGGCCGGATACGTGAGATTGACGTCAGTCGTTGACGGAGCGTCCGAAACTCAGCCGAGCAGCGAGCTCAGCGCGAGGGTCGGCAGGCCGTGGGCCTCGGCCACGGGACCGTAAACCACCTGGCCGTCATGGGTGTTGAGGCCCAGCGCGAGCGCCGGGTCACGACGCAGCGCCTCGGCCCAGCCGAGGTTCGCGAGCTGCACGATGTAGGGCAGCGTGGCGTTGGTCAGCGCGTACGTGGAGGTGTTCGGCACCGCGCCCGGCATGTTGGCGACGCAGTAGAAGACCGAGTCGTGGACCTGGAAGGTCGGCTCGGCGTGGGTGGTCGCACGGGAGTCCTCGAAGCAGCCGCCCTGGTCGATCGCAATGTCGACAAGGACACTTCCGGGCTTCATCTTGGCGACGAGCTCGTTGGTGACCAGCTTCGGGGCCTTCGCACCCGGGATGAGGACCGCACCGATGACGAGGTCGGCCTCGACGACGGCCTTCTCCAGCTCGAAGGCGTTGGAGACGATCGTCTTGATCTTCGTACCGAAGATCTTGTCGGCCTCGCGGAGCTTGTTGATGTCGCGGTCCAGCAGGGTCACGTGGAAGCCCATGCCGACGGCGATCTGCACGGCGTTCCAGCCGGAGACGCCACCGCCGATGACCACGGCCTCGCCGGCCGAGGTGCCGGGCACGCCGCCCGGGAGAACGCCGCGGCCGCCGACGGAGCGCATCAGGTGGTAGGCGCCGACCTGCGGGGCCAGCCGGCCCGCGACCTCGGACATCGGGGCGAGCAGCGGGAGCGCGCGGTTCGCGGTCTCGACCGTCTCGTACGCGATGGCGGTGGTGCCGGACTCCAGCAGGGCGTCCGTGCACTCGCGGGAGGCCGCGAGGTGCAGGTAGGTGAAGAGGGTCTGGTCCTTGCGGAGGCGGTGGTACTCCTCCGCGATGGGCTCCTTGACCTTCAGCAGCAGGTCGGCGGTCGCCCAGACCTCGTCGGCGGTGTCCAGGATCTCGGCGCCGGCGGACACGTACTCCGCGTCCGTGATCGAGGAGCCCACACCGGCGTTCTGCTCGATGAAGACCTGGTGGCCGCCCCGGACCAGCTCATGCACGCCGGCGGGCGTGATGGCGACCCGGAACTCGTTGTTCTTGACCTCGCGGGGGATGCCGACCTTCATCGTCACTCACGGTCCTTGGCTCAGGGAATGTTTCGGGGTACTTCCATACAAACCCGTTCACAAGAACGCGCAACGGGATGCGCCAGGGGATGACCTGGTGAACCCAGTCTAATGAAGGACGAGCCGCTGTCTAGCCTTGCAAAGCAATAATCTCAGTCGGAACCACTACGGATTTCGCAGGCTGCGGGGTCGTCTCCCAGCAATCTGTCGGCCGCGGACCTGTGCAGCCTGGCGGCCGCGGGGTCGCCGAGCCGGTCGAGCGTGTCGGCCAGGCGCACCTGCAGCGCGGCCTGAAGTCGCAGCTCCCCGGCCCGGCGAGCGAGCTCCACCGCCTCGCGGCAGGTGTGCAGCGACTCCTCGGGCCGCCCCGCGTACTCCTGGATCCGCGCCATCTCGCTCAACGCCTTTGCCTGGCCCGGGACATCGGCCAGCCTGCGGTAGCCGGCGGAGGCGGCCCGCCAGCTCCGCAGCGCCTCCCCGTACCGGCCGGCGTAGGTGTGCACGTTCCCGAGCCGCCCGTACAGCCTCACCTCGTCCGTGCGCTCGCCCCGGGCGAGGGCGTGGGACAGGGCCCGGCCGAACCAGTCGGAGGCCCGGTGCCAGTCGTCGAGCTCCTGGTACGCGCCGCCTACGGATTCCATCGCGCGGCCCACCGCGTACGGATCGTTCGCCGCCCTGCCGGCGTCCAGCGCGGCCCGGTAGCGCTCGAGCGCCTCCCGCGTGCGCCCGGTCTCGGCGTCCAGGTCGGCCAGGTTCAGCAGCGCGGCGGCCCGCTCCCGGTGCAGACCGCGCCGCTCGGCCACGTCCAGGACCAGCCGGTGCAGCCCGTAGAGCTCGGGGGCGGCCTCGGAGGTGCCCCGGTGTTCGGACAGGGCCCCCGCGAGGGCCGCGACGAGCCGGCGGGCCAGGGTGTCCAGGTCCCCGTCGGCGACGGCCAGGGAGGCGGCCGCGGTCAGCGCGGGCAGCCGGGTGTCCAGCCAGGTCGCGGCGGCGCGCCGGTCGGCGAAGCGCAGGGCGCGCGGCAGGGCGTCCAGCTTCTCCGGGCCGCCGACCGGACCGATGGGCTCCTCGGCGCACTCCTCGGCCATCGCCCGGCAGGAGAGCAGGAGCCGTACGGTGCGCTCCAGCATCCGGGCCCGGGCCAGCTGGACCTCGGCGGGGCGCTCCTTGGCCTCGAGCAGGGCCTGGAGGAGGGGTGCGAGGCAGCCGGGCAGGACGAACAGCCCGTCGCGGGCGCTCCGTACGAGGCCCAGGGCGGTGAAGTCCTCCAGGATCGACTGCGCGGCGGCCACGGAGCAGCCGGCGAGGGCGGAGGCGGTGTGCGGGTCGACGAGCCCGGCCGGGGCAAGCGGAAGCAGTCTCAGGGTCCGCTGGGCGGGCTGCGGGAGGGCCTCGTAGACGAGCCTGAAGGTGCGGGCGAGCGGGCCGCTGGTGCCCGCGGGCATGTCGTGGAGCTGTTTGGCCACGTCGGCGACGGACGCCTTGGGGTGCGCGGCGAGCCAGCCGCCGACCAGACGCAGCGCCGCGGGCTGGTTGCCGCACTCCTCGGCGAGGGCCTCGGCGGCGCGGGGGTCGTTGGCCACGCGGATGTCGCCGATGCGGTGGACGAGCATGGCCACGGCCGAGGGGGTGTCCAGGCCGCCCAGGGTGCAGGGCCGGACATCCGGAATCCCGGTGAGGGGGCCCTCGGCGGTGACGACGACCAGGCACTCGGGGGTGTCCGGGAGCAGGGCGTCGACCTGGTGGGGGTCGGCCGCGTCGTCGACGAGCAGGACCGCCCGGCGGTCGGCGAGGGCCTCGCGCAGGGCGAAGCCGAGTTCGTCCTCGGCGGCGCCGGGCGGGGTGGGCAGGCCGAGTGCCTCCAGAAGGGTGCGCAGGGCGCGCTCGGTGGTGACGGTCTCGCCGGTGGGCGTGGTGAGCCGGACCTCGAGCACCCCGTCGGGATAGTCGTCGGCGATCTCGCGCACCAGCGCTTCGGCGAGGGCGGTCCGGCCCGATCCCGGCCGCCCGGCGACGAGCAGCACCCGGGCCCGCGGCGCCTTGGCCTTGCGGCCGGAGAGGGTGTCGAGCCCGGTGCGCGCGATGTCCTCGCGCAGCTCCTTGAGCTCACGCCGCCGCCCGACGAAATCCGCCACGGATCCGCTCCTCTCGCTGCCTTCGGATGGCGAGCGTAGTTCACACAGAGCGACGAACCGGGTGGAGCGCGGCGGACAAATCGCCCGATCGGATCAGCCGATGGTCCTCTTTTCTCATGCCTCGGCGCGTCCCGGCCCGGCGAACCCGCCGGGGCCGCCGACCGCGCCGGGTCCCGCACCGGGCCCCGCGCAGGTCCCGTTGACCCGGGCTGCGCGGGTGCCGGCCCGCC
>NZ_JBEXOV010000098.1:0-16470 GCF_040611715.1 Streptomyces sp. NPDC006544
CGATCCGACAACCGCTCGCCCGCAGACGACTTCACCTGCCCCGCCCTCGCCACAACCCAACCAACGAGCCCGAGACACCTAAGTCACCAGCATTGCGTCTAGGCCCCGAACGCCTTGGACTTGCCCTTCACCGGCTTCGCCCCCGCGAGGAGGTGCGCCGGGACCAGGTCCCGGGCCGGCTCGCTGTAGCCCACCGACACCAGCTTGTCGCCCTGGTACGTGAACGAGGTCAGCGACGCCAGCGTGCACTGGCGGCGGCGCGGGTCGTGCCACAGCCGGCGCCGCTCCGCGAAGCTCCGTACGATCCAGATCGGCAGCTGGTGGCTGACGGCCACCGCCTCGTGGCCGCGGGCGGCGTCGCGGGCGGTCTCGATCGCGCTCATCATCCGGACGACCTGCTCGACGTACGGCTCGCCCCAGGAGGGCTTGAACGGGTTCGTCAGGTGCTTCCAGTTCTCGGGCTTGCGCAGCGCGCCGTCACCGACCCCGAAGGTCTTGCCCTCGAAGACGTTGCCCGCCTCGATGAGGCGGCCGTCGGTCGCCAGGTCCAGCCCGTGCGCCTTCGCGATCGGCGCCGCCGTCTCCTGCGCCCGCTCCAGCGGGGAGGCCACGACGTACGTCACGTCCCGGCCCTCCAGGTGCTCGGCGACCCGGTCCGCCATCCGGCGGCCGAGCTCGGAGAGGTGGTAGCCGGCGCGGCGGCCGTAGAGGACGCCCTCCGGGTTCTCCACCTCGCCGTGGCGCACCACGTGGACGACGGTGATCTCCGAGCCGCCGTCGGCGCGGCCGTCCCCGGCGTGGCCCTCGATGCGGTCTTCGGTGCGGTCCTCGGTGCTCATGCGGTGGCCTCCGCGGCGGCTCGGGCGGCGGCCGGCAGGGCGGCCGCGATGCGCTCGATCGCCTTCTCGTCGTGGGCGGTGGACACGAACCACGACTCGAACGCCGACGGCGGCAGGTAGACGCCCTGCGCCAGCATCGAGTGGAAGAAGCCGTTGAAGCGGAAGGCTTCCTGCTTCTTCGCGTCGTCGTAGGTGCGGACCTCGTCCTCGGTGAAGAAGACGGAGAACATGTTGGAGGCGGTCTGCAGCCGGTGCGCGACGCCCTCCTTGGCGAGCGCCTCGGTGACCAGCCCCTGGATCTGCGCCGAGACCGCGTCGACCTTCTCGTACGCTGCCTCGTCCAGCAGCCGCAGCTGCGCGAGGCCCGCGGCCGTCGCGATCGGGTTACCGGAGAGCGTGCCCGCCTGGTAGACCGGACCGGCCGGGGCCAGGTGGCCCATCACGTCGGCACGGCCGCCGAAGGCCGCCGCCGGGAAACCGCCGCCCATGACCTTGCCGAAGGTCATCAGGTCGGGCCGGACCCCGTCCACGCCGTACCAGCCGGCGCGGGAGGTGCGGAAGCCCGTCATGACCTCGTCGGAGATGTACAGCGCGCCGTTCGCGCGGCACAGGTCGGCGAGCCCCTGGTTGAAGCCCTCCCCCGGGGTCACGACGCCCATGTTGCCGGGCGCCGCCTCGGTGATCACGCAGGCGATCTCGCCGGGGTGCGCGGCGAACGCGGCGCGGACCGCTTCCAGGTCGTTGTAGGGGAGCACGATCGTGTCCCCGGCCTGCGCGCCGGTCACGCCCGGGGTGTCCGGCAGCGCGAACGTCGCGAGCCCGGAACCGGCGGCGGCCAGCAGCGAGTCGACGTGACCGTGGTAACAGCCGGCGAACTTCACGATCTTGGCGCGGCCGGTGAACCCGCGGGCGAGGCGGATCGCGGACATGGTCGCCTCGGTGCCCGAGGACACCAGGCGGACCTGCTCCACGGGCTCGATCCGCGCGACGATCTCCTCGGCGAGCGCGACCTCCCCCTCACCGGGGGTACCGAAGGACGTGCCGCGGACGACGGCGGCCTGGATGGCCTCCACCACGGCCGGATGGGCGTGGCCGAGGATCATCGGCCCCCACGAGCAGACCAGGTCGACGTACTCGCGCCCGTCGGCATCGGTCAGGTACGGACCGGTACCGGACACCATGAACCTGGGCGTTCCGCCCACGGCGCGGAAGGCGCGCACCGGAGAGTTCACGCCGCCAGGCGTCACGAGGGACGCGCGGTCAAAGAGAGTCTGCGAGACTTTGGCTTCATACGGGTACGGGTAGCTCACACCAGCCATGGTCTCAGAGGCCGCGACTGACTTGCGGACGGGCGTTTCACCGCGCCGCCCCGGGGGAGGTCACTGCCATGATGATCAGGCTGCGTGGCGGGGGCCGCGGGGCCGGGGCAGGCAAGACCAGTCGGGTGGAGATATGCAACGCGGTGGACCGGGCGAGGGAACCGACGGCCTGGATCCGCAGCGCGCCCGCGAGGCGCGCGAAGCCCGCCGCCGGGGCAAGCACCGTCGCCGCGCCACGGACGCGGCGGAGCCGGCGCCGGACCCCTCGCAGAACCCCGACGGCAGCCCCAGGGGCCGCGGCATGGGAGTGACGTACAAGTACTTCGGCGCCCCCGACGGCGCCACCGCCGCACGGGTGCCGCAGACGATGCGCCCGGAGGAGCTCGGCGGTGACGAGCTCGGCATGGGCGGCATGTTCACCAAGATCAAGCCGGAAACGGTCGCCGCGATGGTCCTGACCGGCATCGAGGGCATACCCCTGCACAAGGTCCCCCCGCTGGAACTGGTCGTCCTCCACCCCGACTACGCGGTCGTCAAACTCCCCATGACCGTCGTCGACCCGCTGCGCGGCATCGGCGAGGAATCGGTCGGCGCGGCCGCCTTCATCTGGTCCACGGTCCCCGACCGCGGCGGCCCCCGCGATGCCTTCAACGTCTACCAGCTGCTCCACGAATGGCAAGATTTCAGCCATCGCCTCCACGAGGCGGGCCACCAGCCGTACTGCCTGGTCTGGCCCTGACCCACGCTCTGCCCCCATCCCTCGTCCCTGCCCTGCCCACGGCAGCGGGTGCGGGTGCGGGTCCCACCGGGTCACCCGGCCACCGGGTCACCCGGCCACCGCGCCACCCGGTCAGGGCGCCGTCAGGACGATCCGGCCGCGGACGCCGTCCGCCAGGCGGGCGTGGGCCTCGGGGGCCTGCGCCAGGGGAAACGTCTCCGCCACCCGGAGCGTCAGCTCCCCCGCGTCGACCAGTGCCACCAGCCGCGCCAGGTGCTCGCCGTCCGCCGCGACCTCCTGCTCCGCCACCCGGATCCCGCGCTCCGCCGCCGGAGCGCTGCCGGGGCGCAGGCCCACGTAGACCCCGCCGTCGCGGACGGAGTCCAGAGCCGCGCGGCCCAGTACCGCCGCGTCCACCACCCCGTCCACCGGACCGGCCGGAGCCGAGCCGCGCGGGACGAAGGCGGCCGCGCCGAGCGAGCGTACGAGTTCCTCGTCGCCCGCTCCCGCCAGGCCCGTCACCACGTATCCGGCCCGCACGGCCAGCTCCACCGCGAGACCGCCGACCACCCCCGCCGCCCCGGTGACCAGTACCGAGGAACCCGGCGCCAGCCCCAGCAGGTCCACCGCCCGGGCGGCGGTCAGACCGCTCAGCGGGAGCGCGGCCGCGCTCGCCTCCGGGACGGAGGACGGAGCCGCCGCCAGCGCGGAGGCGTCGAGGACCACGTACTCCGCGTGCGTGCCCAGCGGCTCGACGGGCCCGTAGTGCAGGCCGACCACCGGGTCGGAGACCGACCAGCCCCCGGTGCCCGCGAGGCCCGCGCCGAGTTCGTCGATCTCCCCCGCCACGTCCCAGCCGAAGCCGAGCCGCTGCCCCTCACCGCCGAAGACCCCGGCCCGCACCGCGCCGTCGACCGGGTTCAGCCCGGCCGCCCGGACCCGTACGCGGACCTGCCCTGCGGCCGGCCTCGGGAGCGGCACCCGTACGACCGCGACCCGTTCGGGACCGCCGAATCCGTCCACCACGACGGCCCGCATCGTCGGGGTCTCCTGCTCCGTCTGCTCCGTCTGCTGCGCCTGCTCCGCCTGGTTGCCGCTCATGGCCGTTCTCCCGTCAGTGGTTCCCGCTCGACCCGTTCTCGATGGCCACTAACCTAGGGAGAGTCACTATGGATTCGTAAGTACGCACTTCGGAGTGCGTACCCAACTCTGAAGTGGGGCACCCATGGCCACCCTCACCGCCGCCGCCCGCCGCGAAGAGGAACGTTCCGCCTACGACGCGTTCCTCAAGGAGTGCCCCACCAGCCAGCTCCTGGCCCGGATCAGCGACAGGTGGGTGGGCCTCGTCGTCAGCGCCCTCGCCCAGGCCGACGACCGCTCGATGCGCTACAGCGACCTCGGCCGCAAGATCCCCGCCGTCAGCCAGAAGATGCTCACCCAGACCCTCCGCTCCCTCGAACGCGACGGCCTCGTCACCCGCACCGTCACCCCCACCGTCCCGGTCCGCGTCGACTACCGGCTCACCGACCTCGGCAGCAGCCTCAGCTGCCTCCTCAGCTCCGTGAAACAGTGGGCCGAGAACCACTTCGACGAGGTCAGCACCCATCGCGAGCTCCACGACCGGGCGACGGCGGAGCCCCTCGCCCCGGCCCGGTAAATCCGCCGTCGGATTCCACCCGGCAGTGGCATGCTGGGCCCGTGAACGGACCCGGTATTGAGCTCACCCTCGCCCCCGAACTGCACGTCTTCGCCGCGCCGAGCCGACGCGGCGCACGCGTGCCGACCGCGACCGACGGCGTCTCCAGCCTCGGCCACGTCGTCGAGTCGGCCGGCATCCCGCTCACCGAGGTCGGCCGGATCCTCGTCGACGGCGCCGAGACCCCCTTCTCCCATGTGCCCGGGGCCGGCGAGTCCGTCGAGGTGTTCGGCGTCGACCGCCCCCAGCACCTCCCGGGCGTCCCCGCCACCGTGCCGCTGCGCTTCCTGCTCGACGTCCACCTCGGCACCCTCGCCCGCCGCCTGCGCCTCCTGGGAGTGGACGCGGCCTACGAGAACGAGGACATCGGCGACCCCGCCCTCGCCACCCGCTCCGCCGCCGAGCAGCGCGTCCTGCTCTCCCGCGACCGCGGACTGCTGCGCCGCCGCGAGCTGTTCGCCGGGGCCTACGTGTACAGCGACCAGCCCGACGAGCAAGTGCGCGACGTCCTGGGCCGGTTCGCCCCCGCCCTCGCCCCGTGGTCCCGCTGCACCGCGTGCAACGGGACCCTGCACGCGGCCGACAAGGACAGCGTCGGCGACCGGCTGGAGGGCGGCACGCAGCGCTCGTACGAGGTCTTCGCGCAGTGCGCCGACTGCGAGCGCGTCTACTGGCGCGGCGCCCACCACGCCCGCCTGGAGCGGATCGTCGAGGAGGCCCTGGCCGAGTTCGGCGACGTCAGCACGGCCTGAGCACCGGCACGCCCCGAGTCGCCGGGGCGGGGTGAGCCGCCGGGCCCGACCTGACCTTGCTTGACCTGGCCCGACCTGGCCCGACCCGGGCCGACCCGGGCGTCGGCCCGTCCCCCCGCCCGGCCCGTCCCCCCGCCCCTCAGAACGCGTACGTGTCCCCCGTGTCCAGCGCCAGCACCACGTGCTCGTTGTTGTCGTGGTTCCGGTCCGTCGCCCCGCCGTTCCACCACGTGTCCACCCGCACCTCCACCTCCGCTGCCGGCTCCTTCAGCCGCAACGTCAGGCCGATGTGCCGCCCGCGCCCGTGCGGCGGCAGTTCCCCCGTCTCGCACACCACCTCGCGCAGCCCGGCCCGCGCGCAACCGGACGCCAGTTGCTGCCGGTCCCCGAGGTCCTGAGACAGGCGCAGCCGCAGCGTCGCGTCCGCCAGGGCCGCCGGGCCCTCGTTCTCCGGGACCAAGAGGATCCGCAGCCGGGCGCCGTCCAGGGCGACCCTCCCGTGGTAGGCCAGGTCGGCCTCGGGGCCGGACCGGACCGGAGCCCCGACGGCGCCGCCGCCGCCCGCACCACCGAGCAGTACCAGCAGCCCGGCCATCACCACACTCCGTACGGCACCTCGGCGCACCGCGACCACCTCCACGCGCGGACGTTAGCCACCCCACCCCCGTGCCGGTCGGACCATCACACGAACGAGGGCGAGTCTCCGGCCATCCGCCCGCGCAGGCTTCCGGGGCCGTGATCGGGTACGCCCCGCGCGGCCGGTGGGCGCCTGCCCGACCGGCCTATGCTGGCGGGTATCCACCCGTACGAACGCACGAGGAGCGAGCACATGAGCACGGCCACGGCCCCGGCCTCCACCCGCACCGCCGTAGTCACCGGCGCCAGCAGCGGCATCGGCGCGGCCACGGCCCGCCAGCTCGCCGCGGCCGGCTACCACGTCGTCCTCACCGCCCGCCGCAAGGACCGCATCGAGGCCCTCGCCGCCGAGATCACCGCCGCCGGCCACGACGCCACCGCCCACGCCCTCGACGTCACCGACCGGGACGCCGTCAACGCCTTCGCCGCGTCCCTGGACCGCTGCGACGTGCTCGTCAACAACGCCGGCGGCGCCATCGGAGCCGACCCCGTCGCCACCGGCGATCCCGCGGACTGGCGCACGATGTACGAGGTCAACGTCATCGGCACGCTCCACGTCACCCAGGCCCTGCTCCCGGCGCTGACCGCCTCCGGCGACGGCACGGTCGTCGTGCTCTCCTCCACCGCCGGCCACTCCACGTACGAGGGCGGCGCCGGCTACGTCGCCGCCAAGAACGGCGCCCGCGTCCTCGCCGAGACCCTCCGCCTGGAGATCGTCGGCCAGCCCGTCCGCGTCATCGAGATCGCCCCCGGCCTGGTCAAGACCGAGGAGTTCGCGAAGACCCGCTTCCGCGGCGACGCCGAACGGGCCGAGAAGGTCTACGCCGGTGTGGCCGAGCCCCTCACCGCCGACGACGTGGCCGACACCGTCACCTGGGCCGTGACCCGGCCCAGCCACGTCAACATCGACCTCCTGGTGGTCCGCCCGCGCGCCCAGGCCTCGAACACGAAGCTCCACCGCGAGCTGTAGCCCGCGAGCGTCCGGCCCGTACGGATCCCCCGCGCGGGGACCTACGGGACCAGCCCGGCACTCCTCAGGTGCGGCATCAGGGCCGCCGGCTCCAGCCCGGCGGCCCGCTCCACGACCTCGAGTCCTCGAAGACCCGTAGGGGTGAAGTCGAGCGGAATGCCGGTGGGCGCGGCTACGCTCCGGAAGCGTGAGCCGCGAGAAGGAGGAAGCTATGGCCGTGATGCAGCACGAGACCACGATCGCGGAGGCCGCCGACCGTCTCTCCCGAGAGCTTCCCGGACACCGCGTGGAAATTCTTCAGGGGAGACTCACCGTGACGCCACCCGCCGACGGGCGGCACGCCCGGACCTTGACCCGGCTCACGGTGGCCTTCCACGAGGCCGGGGCCGAAAAGGCGGGACTCGAATTCCTGCAGGGCATCGGCATCTGGCTCCCCACCGGCGAGGACGACTACGCCGTCCCGGACTTCTCGCTCGTCGAGGCGGACTTCCTGGACCACAAGGTCGCGAAGAACTGCTACGGGCACGACGTCTTCCGCATGATCCTCGAGGTCACTTCCTCGAACTGGGCGGACGACACCGGCACCAAGGTGGAGAGCTACGCCCGGGCCGGCGTCCCCGTCTACGTCATCGCCGATCGGCACCACGACGAAGTCGTGATCTACACGGACCCCCGCCGCGCCGGCTACCACGCGCGCAGGACCTTCAAGCGCGGCATGACGTTCCCCCTCCCCGACCACCTCGGGGTGAGCCTCGAGCTGTCGGTGGACATGCTGCTCGACTGACCGGTCACGCGCGGAGGAGCCCGGACCCTGCACGGTCCGGGCTCCTCCGCTCCCCCGAAAGGCCCGCGAGCCTCAGCCCTTGATGCAGATGACCTGCTTGAGCTTCGCCACGACCTCGACCAGGTCGGTCTGCTGGTCGATGACCTGCTCGATCGACTTGTAGGCGCCCGGGATCTCGTCCACGACGCCCGCGTCCTTGCGGCACTCCACGCCCTTGGTCTGCTCCGCCAGGTCCTTCGTCGAGAACCGCTTCTTCGCCGCCGTCCGGCTCATCTTGCGGCCCGCGCCGTGCGAGGCCGAGTTGAATGACTTCTCGTTGCCGAGGCCCTTCACGATGTAGGAGCCCGTGCCCATCGAGCCCGGGATGATCCCGTAGTCACCGCTGCCGGCGCGGATCGCGCCCTTCCGCGTGACCAGGAGGTCCATGCCGTCGTAACGCTCTTCCGCCACGTAGTTGTGGTGGCAGCTGATCTCCGGCGCGAAGGAGACCTTCGCCTTCCGGAACTCCTTGCGGACGACCTCCTTGGACAGGCTCATCATCACGGCACGGTTGTACTTGGCGTACTCCTGCGCCCAGAAGAGGTCGTCGCGGTAGGACCGCATCTCGGGCGTGGCCGCCAGGAACACGGCGAGGTCCCGGTCGACGAGGCCCTGGTTGTGCGACAGGCCGCGCGCCACGCCGATGTGGAAGTCGGCCAGCTCGTTGCCGATGTTCCGGGAGCCCGAGTGCAGCATGATCCAGACCGAGCCGGACTCGTCGATGCAGAGCTCCCAGAAATGGTTGCCCCCGCCCATGGTGCCCAGCTGCCTCATGGCGCGCTCGTGACGGAACTTCACGGCGTCCGAGAGGTAGTCGAAGCGCTTCCACAGGTCCGCGTGCCCCTCCACGGAGAACCCGTACAGCCGCTCCGGGTCCACCGCCTCCCGGTGCATCCCCGCCCCCACCGGAATCGCCCGCTCGATCTGCGAGCGCAGTCCCGACAGGTCCCCCGGCAGGTCGTTCGCCGTCAGGGAGGTCTTCACCGCCGACATGCCGCAGCCGATGTCCACGCCCACCGCCGCGGGGCACACGGCGTCCTTCATGGCGATGACCGAGCCGACCGTCGCGCCCTTGCCGTAGTGGACGTCCGGCATGACGGCCAGTCCCTTGATCCACGGGAGGCCGGCGGTGTTCTGCAGCTGGCGCATCGCGCTGTCGTCGACCGACGCCGGGTCGGTCCACATCCGGATCGGAACCTTCGCCCCGGGCACTTCTACATACGACATGTCGGCCTCAATACCCCGTTAACCACTGAAAAGACTGAATACGCGAAAAGCCTCGCTCGTGGTCCCAAATACGACAGGAGACCGGCGCCGGCACCAGCGTGTGCGATAGACATTGTTTCCATCCGCGCCCCAGCCGCGGCAACGCATTTTGTCGAAGGGAGCCGGTGCGACGTGCAGCGCAAGACGGTACGTGGAGTACGTGGAGTCCTGCCCGGCATCGCGGCCCTGGCCCTCCTCACGGCCGGCCTCACCGCGTGCACCGACGGGGGCGGCGTCGGGACGAAGAGCGACGCGAAGGCCGGCGACAGCGCCGGGGCGGTCGCGCAGCCCGGCAGGTACCGGATCCTGCCCATGCCCTGCAAGGCCGCCGACGCCAAGAAGGTCAGGGCGATGCTCCCGGCCGCCGACCCGCTCACCCCCGAACAGCGCGAGGCGCTCTACGCCGGCGTCGCGGACGCCTCGTACGACGCCGACCGGCGCGTCGGCTGCCGCTGGACCGCGCAGACGCCGACCGAGACCCGGCTGCTGTCGGTGGGGTTCGAGCGCGTGGTCTCGTACGACCGCGCCACCACGAGCGACGACGACAAGGCGCGGCAGGTCTTCATCCGCCAGCTGACCGACGCCCACCTGCCCTTCCCCGGCCCGGCCACCACCGCGGGCCCGGCCACCACCGCGGGCCCGGCCACGGCCACGAACCCGGCCACCAACCCCGCCCCGAGCGCCGGCGCGACTGCGAGTGCGAGTGCCGGGGCGAGCGCCGGAGCCGTCCCGTCCGGCTCGCCCTCGGGCTCCCCCTCCCCCTCCGCCCCGGTCGAGCTCGGCTCCCGCGTCCTCGAAGGGCTCGGCAACGAGGCCTTCCTCGACGACAAGCTCGGCCAGGCCGGCGCCAACGCCGTCCAGGCGCGGACGGTCCGCATTGTGTTCCGTACCTCGAACGTCATCGTCAGCGTCGAGTACAGCGTCCAGCCCGCACTCCCCGGCGCGGTCCCGCCCAGCGGCGAAACCCAGGACAGGACACGGCAGTTGGCGCAGGCCCTCGTGGAGCGTTTCGACGAATGACAGGGGCCGCCGACAGCGGCCCGCAGGGGGGCGCTCGCGTCCGGAGTGACGGCGCGCACAGCAGCCCCGCGCCGGGGCGGGCTACGGTTGCCGGGGTCCCGCGCCCGAACGCGGGCCCTCGAGCCCGCACGAAGACCCGCACGAAGACCCACAACGTCTGAAGGAATCATGCACCGATCAGCCTCGCGTCTCACCCGCGTTCTCGCCTGCGCAGCCGTCCCGGTGATCCTCACCGTCGCCGGCTGCTCGTCCGACTCGGGCAAGGACTCGGGCGCCGACAACGGCAAGAAGTCCGGCGCGTCCTCGTCCTCCTCCGCCAAGCCGAGCGCCAAGCCGTCCGCCGCGCTGGAGAAGGCCGTGTACTCCACGCTGCCCGAGCCGTGCAAGACGGTCAGCGCGCAGACCATCGAGGCGATCGTCCCGAAGGCGAAGGACGCCAACGGCACGGCGGCCAAGTCCAACGACCTGGCCAGCCGCGCCACCTGCACCTGGAACGGGCTCGACGAGGCCGGCCTCAAGGGCTCGCAGTACCGCTGGCTCTCGATCTCCCTCGTCCGCTATGACTCGCTCGCCTCGGTCGGTACGGGCAGCAAGCGCGCCGAGGACGAGTACACCAAGCAGGTCGAGAAGGCCAAGGTCACCGAGGGTGCGGAGAACCTGACGGCGGAGCCGACGGGCGGCATCGGCGACCAGGCCACCGCGCTGACCTTCACCACCAAGAAGGACGGCGACTTCTCCAACACGACGATCATCGCCCGCGCGCACAACGTCGTGATCACCCTCGACTACAACGGCGCGGCCTACGAGGGCGCCGACGCCCCGGACGCGGCGAAGCTGCTCGAGAGCGCCACCGCGGCGACGAAGGAGACGGTGGCCTCGGTCGACGCCGCCAACCAGGCGAAGCAGCCGGAGCAGGCGCCGTCGCCCGCGGCCTCCTGAGGAACCGCGGCCTCATGACGGACCGGAGCCGGCGGAGCCCAGGGCTCCCCGGGCTCCGGGGCGGGCGGACCGCTGACGTCCGGTCACCCGTACGCGCGTACGCTGTGCCCTGCCGTAGCTCGACAAGGGGAGGGGATCGCGGGTGGCCGCGATGCAGCTGACTCGTACGCACCGCATATTGATCGGTGTCGTGGTCGCCGGAGCCGTCGTCATCGCGGGGATCGGATTCGCGGGCTCGTACTCCGCCGTGCGCGCCCTCGCCTTGCAGAAGGGCTTCGGCAACTTCTCGCTGGTCTTCCCCATAGGCATCGACATGGGCATCTGTGTCCTGCTCGCGCTGGACCTGCTGCTGACGTGGATCCGGATCCCGTTCCCGCTGCTGCGCCAGACGGCGTGGCTGCTGACGGCCGCGACGATCGCGTTCAACGGCGCGGCCGCCTGGCCCGACCCCCTCGGGGTCGGCATGCACGCCGTGATCCCGATCCTGTTCGTGGTCACCGTCGAGGCCGCCCGGCACGCCGTGGGCCGGATCGCGGACATCACCGCCGACCGGCACATGGAGGGAGTCCGCATCACGCGGTGGCTGCTCTCCCCCGTCCCCACCTTCAAGCTGTGGCGCCGGATGAAGCTGTGGGAGCTGCGCTCCTACGAACAGGCCGTCGGCATGGAACAGGACCGCCTGATCTACCAGGCCCGCCTCCAGGCCCGCTACGGCCGCGCCTGGCGCCGCAAGGCACCCGTCGGCGCCCTGATGCCGCTGCGCCTGGCCCGCATCGGCGTCCCCCTCGCCCAGACCGCCCCCGAAGGCCTGGCGGCCGCCGGCATCGACCCCCTGCTCCTGTCCCCGGTGGCGGCGATCACGGGAACGCAGGCTCCGGGCGCGACGGCCTCGGTCGCGCAGGCTCCGGGTCCGCAGGCCCCGGCCCTCCCGGCCGGCGCCGACGCGGCCGCGCAGCAGGCGCAGGCGCCCGGCCCGTCGGGGACCGCCGCCCAGCAGGCCCAGCAGACGCAGCAGGCGGATCCGGCCGGCCTCGCGGCCGCTGACCCGGGCGCGCAGGAAGCCGTGTACGGGCCCCACCCCGAGGTTCCCGCCTTCGCGGTGGACCCCACCGCCATGCCCGCCGCCCACAACAGCGCCTGGTTCGCCGCGCCCCGCGCCCCGCAGGCGGCGTACGAGGGCGGTTACAACCCGCGCCTGGTGGAGGGTCTCGAGCCCACCCCGGTGATGCCCCCGTCGGGTCCGGGCCCGGAGCAGCCGGAGCAGCTCCGGCCCCAGCAGCAGGAGCTCCCCGTCCCGGCTCCCCGCCAGGAGGAGACGGCGCGTGGGGCCGGGCCGGAGGCCGAGCTCGTGGCGAACATCGACGACGAGAAGTTCGCGGAGGCGGCGTACGAGGTCTTCCGCGCCTACATCGACGAGTTCTCCGGCTTCCCGACCCCGGAGCAGGTGGACATACACCTCTCGGACCGCCACGGAGTCGTCCACCCGCGCAGCGCGTCGATGATCCGCCGCCTGATGCCGGAGCTCAAGCAGCGCTACCAGCGCGACCTGGAGAGCGAGCACATCGCGTAGCCCCGTACCGGCGCCCGTACGCGCAGGGAACGGGAAGGGCCCGCACCCCGGGGGTGGTTGATTCCCCGGGGTGCGGGCCCTTCCTCGTGTCCGTGCGCGACCTACGCGCCCAGCAGCGTGCGCACCCGGTCCGCCCCCACCGCGAGCAGCAGCGTCGGCAGGCGCGGCCCGGTCTCGCGCGTCACGAGCAGCCGGTAGAGCAGGGCGAAGAACGTGCGCTGTGCGACCTTCAGTTCCGGCGTCGGCTTGGCGTCCGGCGCGAGGCCGGCCATCACCTTCGGCACGCCGTAGACGAGGGTGGTCAGGCCGTCCAGCGACCAGTGCGCGTCGAGGCCGTCCACGAGCCGGCGCAGCGACTCGCGGCCCTCGTCGTCCAGGGACGACAGGAGTTCCGTGTCGGGCTCGTCGCGCACCAGCGTGCGCTGGTCGGCCGGGACCTGCGTGGTGATCCAGTTCTCGGCGCGGTCGAGGCGCGGGCGCACCTCGTCGAGGGAGAGCAGCGGCCGCTCCGGTTCCAGGTCGCTGAGGATGCGCAGGGTCTGCTCGTCGTGCCCGGCGGTGATGTCGGCGACGGACGCGAGCGTGCGGTAGGCCATCGGGCGCGGCGTGCGCGGCAGTTCGTGGGACGCGACGCGTACGGCCCGCGCGTGCGCCGCGGCGTCGGCGGGGAGCACCGTGCCGTCGGCGACCTTCGACTCCAGCTTGTCCCACTCGTCGTAGAGCCGCTGGATCTCCTGGTCGAAGGCGATCTTGAAGGACTGGTTGGGGCGGCGGCGGGCGTACAGCCAGCGCAGCAGCTGCGGTTCCATGATCCTCAGCGCGTCGGCCGGGGTGGGGACCCCGCCCTTGCTCGAAGACATCTTGGCCATGCCGCTGATGCCGACGAACGCGTACATCGGTCCGATCGGCTGCTCGCCGCCGAAGATGCCCACGATCTGGCCGCCGACCTGGAAGGACGAGCCGGGCGAGGAGTGGTCGACGCCCGAGGGCTCGAAGATCACGCCCTCGTAGGCCCAGCGCATCGGCCAGTCGACCTTCCAGACCAGCTTGCCGCGGTTGAACTCGCTGAGCTTGACCGTCTCGGTGAACGCGTCCTCGGTGCAGACGTAGGTCAGCTCGGTCGTCTCGTCGTCGTAGGACGTCACCTTGGTGAAGTCCTTGCCGCACTGACCGCAGTACGGCTTGTACGGGAAGTACCCGCCCTCGCCGACGCTGCCGTCGTCCTCGGCGGCCGCGCCCGAGCCCTCGGCCGCTTCCAGCTCGGCCTCGTCGACCTGCTTCTGCTGCGGCTTCTTGCCGCCCGGCTTCTGCTTGGTGCGGTACTGGTCGAGGATCGCGTCGATGTCACCGCGGTGCTTCATCGCGAACAGCACCTGCTCGCGGTAGACGCCGGAGGTGTACTGCTCGGTCTGGCTGATCGGGTCGTACGCGACGCCCAGCTCGTCCAGGGCGCCGATCAGGGCGGCCTTGAAGTGCTCGGCCCAGTTGGCGTACGAGGAACCCGCGGGGGCGGGGACGGAGGTCAGCGGCATTCCGATGTACTGGCCGTAGGTCTCCGGGTCCACGCCCGGGATGCCGGCCGGCACCTTGCGGTAGCGGTCGTAGTCGTCCCAGGAGATCAGGTGCCTGACCTCGATGCCCCGGCGGCGGATCTCGTCCGCGACCAGGTGCGGGGTCATGACCTCGCGCAGGTTGCCCAGGTGGATCGGGCCGGAGGGAGAGATTCCGGACGCGACGACGACAGGTTTGCCGGGTGCTCGGCGCTCCGCCTCGGCGATGACCTCGTCCGCGAAACGGGAGACCCAGTCGGTCTCGGTGCTGCTCTCGGCGCTCTGAGCCACGACACGTCCTTCTATCTCGAATGCTGGCTTCAGCCATTCTCCCAGACGGAACAGGCCGCTCCGGGGTTGCTCGGCGCTCCCCCATATCCCGGGAGAACGGCAGCGCCCGCGTGGGATACTCGGCACTTGTCGGAACAACCAAGTGCACCCACCGGCACCACCTCACAGGAACGGCAGCTCATGGCCTCGGTCCCTTCCCTCGCTTCTTCCGTCAACCAGCGCGTCGCCGACGCACTCGCCTCCGCCCTGCCGGACGCCGGTGCGAGCGACCCCCTGCTGCGACGAAGCGACCGGGCCGACTTCCAGGCCAACGGCATCCTGGCGCTCGCGAAGAAGGCCAAGGCCAACCCGCGCGAGCTGGCGACGACCGTGGTCGAGGGCCTCGACTCCGGTGACCTGATCAAGGAGATCGAGGTCTCCGGACCCGGCTTCCTCAACATCACGATCACCGACCGGGCGATCGTCGAGACCCTGGCCGCGCGCGCCGCCGACGACCGCCTCGGCGTCCCGCTCGCCGCGAACCCGGGCACGACGGTGATCGACTACGCCCAGCCGAACGTCGCCAAGGAGATGCACGTCGGCCACCTGCGCTCCGCCGTGATCGGCGCCGCGATGGTGGAGATCCTGGAGTTCACGGGCGAGAAGGTGGTCCGCCGCCACCACATCGGCGACTGGGGCACCCAGTTCGGCATGCTCATCCAGTACCTGCTGGAGCACCCGCACGAGCTGGACCACAAGTCGGACGAGGAGGTCTCCGGCGAGGAGGCCATGTCCAACCTGAACCGCCTGTACAAGGCCTCGCGCGCGCTCTTCGACTCCGACGAGGAGTTCAAGACGCGCGCCCGGGCCCGGGTCGTGGACCTGCAGGCGGGCGAGCCCGGAACCCTGGCGCTGTGGCAGCGGTTCGTGGACGAGTCGAAGATCTACTTCTACTCCGTCTTCAACAAGCTGGACATGGACATCCAGGACCCCGACGTCGTCGGCGAGTCCGGCTACAACGACATGCTCGTCGAGACGTGCAAGCTGCTGGAGGAGTCGGGCGTCGCCGTCCGCTCCAACGGCGCGCTCTGCGTGTTCTTCGACGACGTCAAGGGCCCGGACGGCAACCCCACCCCGCTGATCGTCCAGAAGTCCGACGGCGGCTTCGGCTACGCGGCGACCGACCTCTCGGCGATCCGCGACCGCGTGGGCGACCTGGGCGCGACCGAGCTGATCTACGTGGTGGACGCGCGGCAGTCCCTGCACTTCAAGATGGTCTTCGAGACGGCGCGCCGGGCGGGCTGGCTCGGCGACGACGTCAAGGCCGTGCAGCTGGCCTTCGGCACCGTCCTGGGCAAGGACGGCAAGCCGTTCAAGACCCGTGAGGGCGAGACGGTCCGGCTGGTGGACCTGCTGGACGAGGCCGTGGAGCGGGCGACGGCCGTGGTGCGGGAGAAGGCGGAGAAGGTCGGCCTGACCGAGCAGGAGATCGTCGAGAACGGCCGGCAGGTCGGCATCGGCGCCGTGAAGTACGCGGACCTGTCCACCTCGGCCGCGCGCGACTACAAGTTCGACCTGGACCAGATGGTCTCCCTCAACGGCGACACGTCCGTCTACCTCCAGTACGCGTACGCCCGGATCAGGTCCATCCTGCGCAAGGCGGGCGAGGCGGGCGACCGCAAGCCGGTCGCGCACCCGGAGCTGGAACTGGCCCCGGCCGAGCGGGCGCTGGGCCTGCACCTGGACCACTTCGGCGAGCTCCTGGCCGAGGCGGCCTCGGACCACGCCCCCCACAAGCTGGCGGCGTACCTCTACCAGCTGTCCTCGCTGTTCACGACGTTCTACGACCAGTGCCCGGTCATCAAGCCCGAGCCGGAGCTCGTCGTCGGCGAGAACCGCCTCTTCCTGTGCGAGCTGACGGCCCGCACCCTCTCCAAGGGCATGTCGCTCCTGGGCATCCGGACCCCCGAGAAGCTCTGATCACCGGCACCCGGTACGCGTGAGGGGCCGCGGGGGCCACCCCGGGCGGGGTGCCCCCGGCCCCGCCGGGGGGGCGGGGGGCGGCGAGCCCCGCGCGCGGGGGGGGGGGCAGCCCCCCAGCG
>NZ_JBEXOV010000098.1:16480-26256 GCF_040611715.1 Streptomyces sp. NPDC006544
ACCACCACCTCCCCCCCCCCCACCGCGCCGCGGTGGGCCGCCCGCCGACCAGCGGGGCGGCGCGCCCCGCGGCGCCCCTCTTCGGTGCCGGGTGCGCGCTAGCCGATCGCGCGGATGGTGCTCCAGCCGCTCTGCCCGACCGTGGTGCGGGTCCCGTCCACCGGCTCGCCCGCGCCGTTGGTCCCGCCCGCGTAGAAGAGCAGCGTGCCCGTGCCCTCGTTGGTGGTCGCCCACAGGTCGGCGACCCCGTTTCCGTCCGCGTCGCCGGCGCCCGCCAGCAGCGGCCGGTTGACGGACCCGTAGCCGTGCCCGTACTCGGTGCGCTCGCCGAAGGTGCCGTCGCCGTGACCCCGGTAGAGCCACAGCCGGTCGTCGTTCGTGTCGCGCGCGAACAGGTCGGCGCGGCCGTCGTGGTCGGCGTCGCCCGCCGCGCTCAGGTTCATCGGGGCCCAGCCCCGCAGGCCGATCTGCACCCCGGACTTCACGCCGGGGTTGGCGGCCGGGTTGCCCGCGTAGAGCCACAGGGCGTCGCCGAGGGTGGCGATCACGTCCGGGTAGCCGTCGCCCGTGGCGTCGCCGACGCTGACCACCTGGGAGTCGGCGGGGAGTCCGGTGCCGATCCGCACCGGGGAGGCCAGGGTGCCGTCACCGCGGTTGGGGTAGACGCGCAGCTCGGTGCCGACGCGGGCGACGAGGTCCTCGGTGCCGTTGCCGGTCCAGTCGCCGCGGTGGGAGACCGAGGCGCCGGCCCAGCCGCCGCTGCCGATCTCGGCCGGGCCGCCGGTGACGCCGCCGTTGCCCTGGCCGGCGTACAGGCGGAGCTTGCCCGCGTCGTCGACGGCGACCAGGTCGGACGCGCCGTCACCGTTCATGTCGCCGGCCCTCGGGGCGCCGCGCAGTACGGCGGTGACGGGCGCGTGGTCGGAGACCCCGCTCGGGGCGCCGCTGGTCGGCTCGTTCGGGGTGGTGTCCATCCGCGCCGAGTCGATGGCGCAGGAACCGAAGCGGCTCGCGCCGACCGCCTTCGTGGTGAAGAGGTGGTCGAGCTTGTTCCAGGAGTGTCCGCCCGTACCGACCGTGTCCCAGCCGTGGTACGTGAACCCGTCGATGCAGCTGTCGTAGGCGCTGGTCAGCGGCGCCATCTCGGCCGCACCGGCGTTGCGGTTGAAGTCGCCGCCCAGGACGGAGCCGCCGGGGGCGTGCGCGTCGAGGAACGCCTTGACGTTCTTGATCTGCTGGGCGGCGCGGCTCGCCTGGCCCGGGATGATGTGCGTGGTGCAGGGCGTGGTGCTCCAGCCCTCCACCGCCACGCACAGCGTCGACAGGGTCTGCTGGTCGTCCGTGGAGGCCGGCAGCGTGTTCTCGGCCCAGGAGCCGGTGACGTCGCCCTTGACGGCCAGCAGGATGCCGAGGTCACCGGTCAGTCCCGCCCGGCAGTCGGTGCGGCCGTCGGGGCGCGCGCCCTTGGCGTGCCGGATCGACCATGCGCTGCCGAGCCGCTCCTGGAGCAGCGCCATGTGGCTGCCGGGGGCACCGCCGCAGACCTCTTGGAGCATCACGACGTTGGCGCGCCGCTCGTCCACGACCTTCTTGACCTCGTCCATCTTCGCTGCGGGCTGGTCGCGGTACGGGCAGTAGCCCGCGTCGCCCCGGTTGCCGCCGGCCTCCCCGCAGATGTTCCAGGACACGACCCGGATCTCGTTCTGCGACGGCGCCGCGACCGGGACGGCCCCGGCCGGGGGCGCCGCGACCAGCGCGGTGCCGAGCGTCGCGCCCAGAGCGGTGACGGCCGCCACCACGGACACGAGCATCCGTACGGATCTCTTCAATTCCCCACCCTTTGTCAGTGCGATGACCGGCGGATCTCCCCCGCGGCCCCACCCATGATCACCCGTACGGCCCGGTTCGGGCCGTACGGCCCGGGTAGGGGACGGCCCGTCCTTCCCCTACCCACCCCCGGAGGGCCCCGTGCCCGACATGAACGGCCCCTACAAGCCCGGCACCCCGTGCTGGATCGACCTGATGGTTCCCGACCAGCAGGCCGCCCTGGACTTCTACGGCGACCTCTTCGGCTGGCAGGGCGAGATCGGCCCGGCCGAGCAGGGCGGATATTCCGTCTGCACGCTCAAGGGCAAGCCCGTCGCCGGCATCATGAAGGCGATGAATCCGGACGGCACCGTCCCCGACCCGATGCCGCCGACCGTGTGGACCACCTACCTGGCCACCGACGCCCTCGACGCCACCCTCAAGTCGGCCACCGACGCGCACGGCCGGATCGTCACGGGCCCGATGGACGTCATGGACCTCGGCCGGATGGCCGTCCTCGCGGACGCGACCGGCGCCGTCTTCGGTCTGTGGCAGGCGGGCACCTTCGACGGTGCGGGCATCGTCAACGAGCACGGCGCCCTCATCTGGAACGAGCTCAGCACCGGCGACGTCGCCGCCGCGGCCGCGTTCTACTCCGCCGTCCTGCCGGTCACGACGGCCCCGTCCGAGATGCCGGACGCCGAGGGGTACACGGAGTTCAAGGTCGGCGGCCGCGCTGTGGGCGGGATGATGGACCTCAAGAACCTCCCGCCGGGCACACCGCCGAACTGGCTCCCGTACTTCCACGCCGACGACGTGGACAGCATCCAGGCCGCCGCCGTCCGCGCCGGGGCCTCCGTCCTCGCCCCCGCCTTCGACATGGCGGCGGGCCGCATGGCCGTCCTGGCCGACCCGCAGGGCGCGCCGTTCGCGGTCATCAAGGCGAGTGCCCCGGAGCAGCCGGCCTGACCGGGGCACGGCGCGCGGGACCCGGAGCACCGCGCGCGGGACGGGACCGACCCGCCTGACGGGGCCGACGCGTGTGAAGGATCAGCCCGATGTGAAGGATCAGCCCGATGTGACGGGGCCCACAGGGAACGTTTTCCCTGTGGGCCCCCTCCTCTGTGTGCCAGAGCGTTTCACGGCCGGGGGGACACACGATGGGGGACACCATGGAGCACGCGACGGGTCCGTCGGCTCGACCTGTGAAGACGAGGACGGAGCCGCAGCCGCAGCCGCAGCCGAGGGCGAGGACGGGCACGGCGCGACGGCGTACCGGCCGGGCGCTCGCCGCGCTGCTCGCCGCCGACGGGCTGATCCACCTGTACTGGGCCACCGGCGCCACCTGGCCCGCGCCCGACGAGCGGACGCTGTCCCTGGCCGTGCTCGGCACGGAGGTGTCCTTCGGCCCCGCCGTGGTCCTGCCGCTCGCCGCCCTCACCCTCACCGGCGCCGCCGCCGTCCTCGCCCACGCGGAGGGCCTGGGCAACCGGCCCACCCGCCTGGCCGCCCGTCTGATCACCGCCGCCGTCGCCGCCGGGCTGACCGTACGGGGCCTCGCGGGCCTCGGCTGGGCGGCCGGCCTCCTCGACAGCCCTCCGGACAGTCCCTTCCCCACCCTCAACCTCGTCCTCTACACCCCGGCCTGCCTCGCCTTCGGCTGGGCGGCGGCCCGCCTGGCGAGGGCGCGTTGACCCCGGCTGCCCGGCCGGGCAGCCCCCCGGCCGGCCCCCTCACCCAGGCCGCCCGCGACCGCGGGGTCGCCCTCGCCCGCGCCGCGCGGGGCGGCAACACCCTGGCGCTGCACGACCTCCTCGACCACCTGACCCCGTACATCGCCCGGATCTGCACCCCGATCGCCCTCGCGGACGGCCCGGACGCCACGCAGGAAGCCCTGCTCGCCGTGTTCCGGTCGCTGCGCACGCTGCGGGATCCGGAGACCCTGTACGGCTGGGTCCGCTCCGTCGCGGTCCGCGAGGCCGTCCGCACCGCCCGGCGCGCGGCCCGCGACCGCCCGGCCGAGCTGACCGACGTGCCCGGCCGGGGCGACCCGCAGCTCGCCACCGACATCGACGACGTCCTGGCCCGGCTCACCCCGGCCCACCGGGCCGTCCTCGTGCTCCGGGACGTGGAGGGCCTCGACGAGGAATCCGCGGCCGCCGTCCTCGGCGTCCCGCCCGGCACCGCCAAGTCCCGCCTGCACCGGGCCCGTACGAGCTTCCGAAAGGCGTGGACCTCATGACGTTCCCGCTCGCACACACCGCCGCACACTCCCTCGGCACGGTCGGCCGGCTGCGCGTCATGGCCGCCGGTGTCCCCGGAGCCCGGGTCGTCGAACAGGTGGTACCGGCCCCCGTGGAGGCCGTCTGGGCGCTGATGTCCGACCTGGAGGGTGAGTTCGGCCGCTTCCAGCCGGACATGCGCACCGTCCGCGTCCTGCACGTCCGAGGTGACCGCGTGGAGGCCCTGGCCCGCAGCAAGTACGGGCTGCGCGCCCACTTCCGCGGCGTCCTGCGCCCCGGCTGGTGCTGGCTCCAGAGCCGTTTCCTCATCATCGGCATGGCCGCCGCCCCGGAGCCCGGCGGCGGCACGCGCGTCGCCCTGACCGGCGGTGTACGCGTCCCCGGCCGCGCGGCGATCGTCCCGCTGGGCGCGGAGCGGGAGCTGCGGGAGGCGATGGGGCGGCTGGCGGGACGCATCGGGGAGATGTCTCCGCGGGCAGAGGCATAGACGGCAGGGCCCGCACCCACCCACACCCACACCCACACCCACACCCACACCCACACCCACACCCACACCCACAGCGGATCTTGTCTGAGCCGTGATCTGTTTGCGGACCGAAATCCTCCCCACCCCGGTACGGGTGCCGGTGCCGGCACGGGCACGGGCACGGGCACGGGCACGGGCACGGGCACACAGACCGGTGGCGAGCTCGCCGCCACCGGCAGCGACCCCGCCTCCACCTGGGCGCTCGGCGGAGCCGGCGTGGCCCTGGCCATGGGCGCCGCCCTGGTCGCCGGCACCGGTCGGCACCGCCGCCGCACGACCGCCTGATCCGCGGTCAGCGGAACTCGCACCACACGACCTTGCCCGGCGCCCGGGGCAGTACGCCCCAGGCGTCGGCGAGGGCGTCCACGAGCAACAGTCCGTTCCCCGGCGGACGTTCGGTCATCCGGGAGAGGCCGGGGCCGCTGTCGTGGACCTCGACCCGGACCGTGGCGTCGAAGGCCAGCAGCCGCAGCAGGTACCCCCGGCCGCGCGGGACGCCGTAGCGCAGGGCATTGGTCGTCAGCTCGCTCACGCAGAGCGACACGTCGCCGTCCCGGCCGGGCCTCCCCCACCCGTGCAAGGTGTCACGTGTGAACTGGCGCGCGGCCGCGACGGACTGGGGATTGCGCAGGTAGAGCCGCTCGATCAGGAGGGCTGCTTGAGTATGCGGATTCACGGGACGATCGTCGCGCGCGGTCACTAGCGTGTGACTGAGCGTCGACCCGTACTCCTGGATGAGTACGGGTCGAAGCGGGGTAGTCCACGCACAGGGTGGGGAGTTCGCTGTCATGCCACCGAGGAAACGAGCGAGGCCGAACGCGACGACCACGAAGATGGTCGGCACGCAGGTGGCCGCGGCCCGAACCGCCAAGAACCTGACCCAGAAGCAGCTCGGAGAGCTGGTCCGGCTGGACGCGGAGACCATCGCGTCGATCGAGCAGGGACGGCGCAGCCTGATGCCGAACGTCGCGGAGCTGATGGACCGCCACCTCGGACTGCCGGGGTTGCTGACCGTTGCGGCGCACGGGATGCCGGAGGTGGACGCGACGCCGCCGTGGGCCGAGGAGTACATGGATCTGGAGTACACCGCGATCGCCCTCTCCTGGTTCGACAACCAGGTCGTGCCGGGCCTGCTCCAGACGGAGAGCTACGCCCGGGCCGTGTTCCGGTGCCGCGTCCCGGCGCACCCGGAGGCGGAGGTCGAGTCGCTGACCGCGACCCGGATCGCCCGGCAGGAGATCCTGCGCCGCCCCACCCCGCCGACCCTGAGCTTCGTCGTCTGGGAGGCGGTCCTCCGCGACCGGCTCGGCGGCGACGAGGTGTGGGCGGAGCAGCTCCGGCACCTGCGCGCGTGCGCGGGTCTGCCGGACGTGAGCTTGCAGGTGATGCCGCTTGGGCGGACCTCTCACGCCGCTCTCGACGGCCCGTTCACCATCCTGGAAACCCAGGACCACCAGCACCTGGGCTACACAGAAAGTCAGCGCGGCAGCCAGCTCGTCTCGGCCCCGGACGAGGTCAGCATCCTGGCGCGCAAGTATGCAATGCTGCGGACCCAGGCCCTCAACACCGAGCAGACACGGGGCCTGTTGGACCGCCTGCTAGGAGAGACATGAGCGCCACGACCGCACCGCAGTGGTTCAAGTCCAGCTACAGCGCCAGCGAAGGTGGCCAGTGCCTGGAAGTGGCCTTCGCCTGGCGGAAGTCCTCGTACAGCACCGACGAAGGCGACGCCTGCGTCGAAGTCGCCGCCTGCGCGACCCAGGTACACGTCCGTGACAGCAAGGTCGCCGACGGCCCCGTCCTCGACCTCGCCCCCGCCGCCTGGGACGCCCTTACGGAGTGGACCGCTCGCTGATCAGTTCGGCCAGGCCGTCCAGCAGGCGGCCCAGACCGAAGCGGAACTGGAAGTCCGGCTCGTCCGAGCCGGTGAACGCCGAGGAGTCCAGCAGCCGGGTCACCGCCGGGTGGCGCTCCGGGTCGGTCAGCAGCCGCAGCATGCGTACGTACTGGCCCACCACCTGGTCCGGTGAGACCCCGGACTTCACGATGGCGTCCATCATGTCCGCGGCCATGGTGGCCTCGTTCCGTACGAGGCCGCCGATCAGGATGATCGTGGAGAGCTTCTCGCTCTCCTCCAGGCCGGTGCCGGCGAGCGCGGCGAGCCCGCGTTCCATCCAGGCCAGCTGGTTCGGGGTGGCCGGCGGGGCCGTGATCGGGATGCGCAGGATCCAGGAGTTGGCCATCAGGACGGCCCGCTGCGCGTACGCCCAGTCGGTCAGCAGCTCCCGCCAGCCGACACCGGGGACCTCGCCCGAACCCGAACTCGAGCCCCCGGAGGGTCCTGGTTCCGGCGGGGTGCCCACGCCCGCGTCCGACATCAGGATGTAGAGCTCTTCCTTCGCCGTGACGTACCGGTAGAGGGACATCGTCGAGACGCCCAGTTCCTTGGCCACCCGGCCCATGGAGACGGCGTCCATTCCCTCGGTGGCGGCCAGGGACACCGCCGCCTCCACGATCCGGGGAAGCGTCAGCGTGGGGCGCGGCCCCTTGCCGGGGCGTTCGCGCAGGCCCCAGGCCATTTCCAGGCTCGCCGGGAGCCCGGTGCCTTCCACCGGTTCCCTCTCCGGCTCCTTCGCCATGGCCGCCCGCTTCCGCTCTCGTCGTTGACCCACATCCTAGTTCTGTGTATTACTTACACAGAAGCGCGTACTGCATACGCAGAACGCAGACTCGAGCATGCAGAAGGGAGCGTGGCCTCCGATGACCACGAACGACCTCGGCATCCGCGCCACCGGCCTGACCAAGTCCTACGGCGACCTCCGGGTCCTCGACGGCGTCGACCTGACCGTCCCGCGCGGCAGCGTCCTCGCCCTCCTCGGTCCCAACGGCGCGGGCAAGACCACCACGGTCCGCCTCCTCGCCACCCTCACCGCACCCGACTCCGGCACCGCCCGCGTGGCCGGGTTCGACATCGCCACGGAGCGGGCCCGGGTCCGCCAACGCATCAGCCTCAGCGGGCAGTTCGCCGCCGTGGACGACCTCCAGACCGGCGCCGAGATGCTCCGCACGACCGGCCGCCTCTCCGGCCTTTCGGCCCGCGCCGCCCGCGCCCGCGCCGACGAGCTCCTCACTCGCTTCGGACTCGCCGAAGCCGCCGCGCGCACGGCGAAGACCTACTCGGGCGGCATGCGCCGCCGCCTCGACCTCGCCGCGAGCCTGGTCGCCCGACCCGAGGTGCTCTTCCTGGACGAGCCGACCGCCGGGCTCGACCCGCGCAGCCGTCAAGACCTCTGGGAACTCGTACGGGAGCTGCGGGCCGACGGCACGAGCGTGCTGCTCACCACCCAGTACCTGGAGGAGGCCGACCGGCTCGCCGACCGCGTGGCCGTCCTGTCCGGCGGCCGGATCGCCGCCGAGGGCACCCCTGCGCAGCTCAAGTCCCGCGTGGCGGGCCACCGCCTCGACCTGACCCTCACCAGCCGCGACGCCTACGACTCGCTGGCCCCGCACGCGGCGGGGCTCGTAGCGGGGCTCGCGGCGGGGGCGGCCACCGGGACGGCGGACGCGCCCACCGCTGTCGCGGGGGCGGCCGCCTTCGCGGCCGAGGGTCCCACCCTCGCTCCGCAGGAGCTCGGCCTCAGCCTGCCCACCGACGGCAGCGCCGCCCACGTCCGGTCCCTGCTCGACGCACTCGACCCGGACCGCACCGCCGTGGACCGCTTCACGGTCCGCGGCGCCACCCTCGACGACGTGTTCCTCACCCTGACGGGAGCCGCACCGTGACCCACTCCGTGACGCCCTCCGCACCCACCTCCGCACCCACCTCCGGGCTGGCCGCCGGGGCCACCCTCCCGGCTCGGCCCTCCGTGCCGCCGGCCCGTCCCGCCACAGCCGTGGCGGCCCTGGTCCTGGCCGGGCGCAGCCTCCGTATCAGCCGCCGCCAACCGGACGCCCTGATCACGGCTTTGATGCTGCCGGTCATGCTGATGCTGATCTTCGTCTACTTCTTCGGCGGGGCCATCGACACCGGTACCGCCTACGTGACCTACGTGGTCCCGGGAGCGATGCTGCTCTGCGCGGGCTTCGGCGCGGCGAGCACCGCCGTCAGCGTCGCCACCGACCTGCGGGACGGCGTGATCGACCGCTTCCGCTCCCTGGACGTCGGCGGCGTCCCGATCCTGGCCGGACACGTCACGGCCTCGGTCCTGCGCAATCTCGTGTCCACCGGCCTGGTCCTGGCCGTCGCCCTCGCCATCGGCTTCCGCCCCCAGGCCTCGCTGCCCGGCTACCTGGCCGCGGCCTCGCTCCTGGTCGCGTACATCACCGCGATCTCCTGGCTGGCCGCGACGCTCGGCCTGCTCGCCGGCACGCCGGAGGCGGCGGGCGGCTTCACCTTCCTGATGATGTTCCTGCCGTACCCGTCCAGCGCGTTCGTCCCCATCGACACCATGCCCGGCTGGCTCCACGGCTTCGCCGACCACCAGCCGCTGACCCCGGTGATCGAATCCCTCCGGGCCCTGCTCCTGGCCCAGCCGGCGGGCGACTCCCCCTGGGTGGCCCTGACCTGGTGTGCGGGCATCGGCGTGGTGTCCGTGACCCTGGCGGCCGTCCTCTTCGAACGGCGGACGCGGTAGGCGGGGGCGGTGACGCGGGCGGTGTCCACCGCTGCGGCCCGTCCTGGGGGTGGACGGGCCGCAGCGGCGGATCTGGGCGCGTGCGTGCGGGCGTGCGTGCGTGACGCGTCACCCGTGACGCGGTACCGCGTCAGTGCAGCGGGTACGAGTGCCTGCCCGTCGCCGCGTCGATCTCCGTGTGGGCCTTCTGCAACATCTGCGACGCGAGATCCATCAGCGCTCGCGCGCCGGCGATCTCTTCCCCGACCCGCAGCTGATCCGGGTCGGAGGGGTGACGCATGGCGTAGCCGTGCGCCCGTATCTCGGAGCCGTCCCCGAGCCTGACCAGGGCCGCCGCACTCGTGCGGTGTCCTTCCTCGGTGAACTCGAGCTCCACATGCCACCCGACGAGCGTGGACATGGTGCACCACCTCCAGGGGTCAACCACACTGCCTCCAGGGTGCGCCTGCGGGAGGTGGGATGCGAGTCGGGGGGCGGGGCTCGAAGGGCGCCGGGCTCGCCCGTTTCGCCATCATCCTCGGAGCGCTCACCGCACTCGGACCGCTGTCCAACGACGCGTACCTGCCG
>NZ_JBEXOV010000099.1:0-26056 GCF_040611715.1 Streptomyces sp. NPDC006544
CCGGGGGCGCGCAGGGCTCCGGCGAGGTCCTTGGGGGTGGGCACGGTCTTGCCGTGGGGGGTGGCGGGCGCCGGGGCGGGTGCGCCGCCCCCCTCGGGCTCCGCGGGCGCGGGGGGCCTGGCGCCGTTGCCGCGGGCGGCTTCGGCGAGGGCCGCCTCGGGCAGGGGCGCGGAGAGGATGGCGGCGATCTCGGGGCCCGGCGCGGGGGCGGGGGCGCACAGGCCCGTGAGGTCGCGGGCGCGGACTGCCCGGGTGATCCACGTACGGTCCAGGACGCGGCGTTCGTCGGCTTCGGCGACGAGGTCCTCGGACTGGTTGTAGTCGCCGTCGGCGGCCTGGACGGCCCAGAGGTGGACGGCGACCCCGTGCTCCTTCGCGGACATCAGGCCGGGAAGCAGGTCTCCGTCGCCGGTGACGAGCACGACGTCCGAGCAGGCGCGGTTGCGGGCCAGCTCGGTCAGCTCCGCGTGCATGGCGGCGTCGACGCCCTTCTGCGCCCAGCGGCCGTCGCTGCGGGTCAGGGCGCCCAGGCGGACGGTGACGCGGGGCATGACGCGCAGCCGGCGGTGTTCGGGCTGGGGCACCCGGTCGGGCGCTCCGTCGAACCAGTAGATCCGCAGGAGCGGCTGCTCGGTGTCGGCCTCGGCCCGCTCGCGCAGGCCCTGGATGAGCGCCGCATGGTCGACGGTGATGCGGGAACGGGAGGGCTCTCCCGCGAGAAGGCTGGCGGCGGCGCCCAGCAGATAGCCGGCGTCCACCAGGACGACGCAGCGGTCCACGCGTACCACCCTCTTCCCTGGGGGTCCTCTGTGTATTTCGCGGTTTCCACGAGTCTGCCCGACGGCAAGGGCCTGGACGGCCGGAACTCGATCATCGGCGTGGCGTATCTCTCAGGGACGGCGGAGCGGGCACCGGCTACGCGAGGTAATGATCCAAAATGCGCCGTTTACCGGCTTGTGTGAGTGTGAAGGCGGTCCTGGCCCCTAGACCCTCACGGAGGTTCCCCCATGGCCAAGAACAAGAAGCAGAGCAGGGATCAGCAGAAGTCCTCGTCCCCCGAGCGCGGCGGCGAGCAGTCCAGGGGTTCGTCGATGACGGATCAGGCGGAACAGCGCATCTCGCAGGCGACCCCCGCGGATATGGCCCGCAAGGGGCGCGAGAAGCGCTTCGGCCACAACTAACGCCTCCGTGCGGGCATGACGAAGGGCCCGCCCCGGTCGACCGGGGCGGGCCCTTCGGGCGTGATGGACGTACGGCGGTGGTTATCCGGCCAGGCAGGAGGGGCCGAGGAGCACCTTGAGGTCTCCGAAGAGCGCCGGGTCGGGCTTGACCCGGTGCTTGTCGAGGCGGAGCACGGTGGTGGTGCGCGGCCCCTGGAGCTTGATCCGCACCTCGCTGTTGCCGTGGTGGTGGCGCAGGATCTCACCCAGGCGGGTCACCATCGGCGGGGTGACCTTGACGGTCGGGATGGTGAGGACGACGGGGGCGTTGGTCCCGGCGGAGGACAGGTCGGGGACCATCATCTCCATCGCGACGAGCCGGGGCACGTCCTCGCGCTTGTCCAGGCGGCCCTTGACGAAGACGACGGTGTCCTCGACCAGCTGCGTGGAGACGAGCTGGTAGGTCGCGGGGAAGAACATGCACTCGATGGATCCGGCGAGGTCCTCGACGGTGGCGATGGCCCAGGCGTTGCCCTGCTTGGTCATCTTGCGCTGGAGGCCGGAGATGATGCCGCCGATGGTGACGACGGCGCCGTCGGAGTGCTCACCGCCGGTGAGCTGGGAGATGCCGGCGTCCGTCTTGTCGGAGAGGACGTGCTCGAGGCCGAAGAGCGGGTGGTCGGAGACGTAGAGGCCGAGCATCTCGCGTTCCTGTGCGAGCAGGTAGGCCTTCTCCCACTCGACGTCGGAGAACTCGACGTCGAGGCCGAAGCCGGGCTCGTCGCCGGCGCTCTCGTCACCCATGGCGCCGAAGAGGTCGAACTGTCCCTCGGCCTCCTTGCGCTTCACCGCGACGACGTTGTCGATCATCGGTTCGTGGTGGGCGACCAGCCCCTTGCGGGTGTGGCCCATCTCGTCGAAGGCGCCGGCCTTGATCAGGGACTCGACGGTGCGCTTGTTGCAGACGACGGCCTCGACCTTGTCCAGGAAGTCGGGGAACGTGGAGTACTTCCCCTTGGCCTTCCTGGTCTTGATGATCGACTCGACGACGTTCTGGCCGACGTTGCGCACCGCGGTCAAGCCGAAGAGGATCACGTCGTCGCCCTGGGCCGCGAAGTTCGGCTCGGACTCGTTGACGTTCGGCGGGAGCACCTTGATGCCCATGCGCCGGCACTCGTTCAGGTAGATCGCGGACTTGTCCTTGTCGTCCTTGACCGAGGTGAGCAGGCCGGCCATGTACTCGGCCGGGAAGTTCGCCTTGAGGTAGGCCGTCCAGTAGGAGACCAGGCCGTACGCGGCCGAGTGGGCCTTGTTGAAGGCGTAGCCGGCGAAGGGGACCAGGACGTCCCACAGGGCCTTGATCGCCTGGTCGCTGAAGCCCTTGCTCCGGGCGCCCTCCTCGAAGATGACGAAGTTCTTCGCCAGCTCCTCGGGCTTCTTCTTGCCCATCACGCGGCGCAGGATGTCGGCCTCGCCGAGCGAGTACCCGGCGATGATCTGGGCGGCCTTCTGGACCTGCTCCTGGTAGACGATCAGGCCGTAGGTGACGCCGAGGATCTCCTTGAGGGGCTCCTCCAGCTCCGGGTGGATCGGGGTGATCTCCTGCTGCTTGTTCTTGCGCAGGGCGTAGTTGGTGTGCGAGTTCATGCCCATCGGGCCCGGCCGGTACAGGGCGGACACGGCGGAGATGTCTTCGAAGTTGTCGGGCTTCATCAGGCGCAGCAGGGAGCGCATGGGCCCGCCGTCGAACTGGAACACGCCGAGGGTGTCTCCGCGGCCGAGCAGTTCGAAGGTCTTGGGGTCGTCGAGCGGCAGGCCCAGGAGATCGATGTCGATCCCCTTGTTGGCCTTCACCATCTTGACGGCGTCGTCCATGATCGTGAGGTTGCGCAGGCCGAGGAAGTCCATCTTCAGCAGGCCGAGCGACTCGCAGCTCGGGTAGTCCCACTGGGTGATGGTGACCCCGTCGGAGTGGCGGACCCAGACCGGCACGTGGTCGGTGATGGTCTCGCTGGACATGATCACGCCGGCGGCGTGCACGCCCATCTGGCGGACCAGGCCCTCGACGCCCATGGCCGTGTCGATGACCTTCTTGACGTCCGGCTCGTTCTCGTACATCCCGCGGATCTCGCCGGCCTCGCCGTAACGCGGGTGCTTGGGGTCGAGGATGCCGGAGAGCGGGATGCCCTTGCCGAGGACGTCGGCGGGCATGGCCTTGGTGAGCCGGTCGCCCATGGCGTACGGGTAGCCCAGGACGCGCGCGGAGTCCTTGATCGCGTTCTTGGCCTTGATGGTGCCGTAGGTGCCGATCATGGCGACCTTGTCGGCGCCGTACTTCTCGGTCACGTACCGGATCACCTCGACGCGCCTGCGCTCGTCGAAGTCGATGTCGACATCGGGCATGGAGACGCGCTCGGGGTTCAGGAAGCGCTCGAAGATCAGGCCGTGGGTGATCGGGTCGAGGTCGGTGATGCCCATGGCGTACGCGACGATCGAGCCGGCCGCGGAGCCACGGCCGGGGCCGACCGCGATGCCCTGGTTCTTGGCCCACATGATGAAGTCGGCGACCACGAGGAAGTAGCCGGGGAAGCCCATCGAGATGATCGTGTCCATCTCGTACTCGGCCTGCTTCATCCGGTCGTCCGGGATGCCCCCGGGGTAGCGGCGCTGCATGCCCCGCATGGTCTCCTCGCGGAACCAGGTGACCTCGGTGTAGCCGTCCGGGATGTCGAACTTCGGCATCAGGTTCCGGAACTGGAACATGCCCTCGGTCTCGATCTGGTCCGCGACCAGCCGGGTGTTGGCGCAGCCCTCCTGCCAGGCGTCCGAGGAGTCGATGGCGTACATCTCCTCCGTGGACTTCAGGTAGTAGCCGGTGCCGTCGAAGCGGAAGCGGTCGGGGTCCGAGAGGTTCTTGCCGGTCTGGATGCAGAGCAGCGCGTCGTGGGCGCCGGCCTCGCTCGCGTAGGTGTAGTGGGAGTCGTTCGTCACCAGCGGCGGGATGCCGAGCTTCTTGCCGATCTCCAGCAGGCCGTCGCGGACCCGGCGCTCGATCTCGATGCCGTGGTCCATCAGCTCCAGGAAGTAGCGGCCCTTGCCGAAGATGTCCTGGTATTCGGAGGCGGCCTTCAGGGCCTCGTCGAACTGGCCCAGGCGCAGCCGGGTCTGCAGCTCGCCGGAGGGGCAGCCGGTGGAGGCGATCAGGCCCTCCGACCACTTGCCGATGGTCTCCTTGTCCATGCGCGGCCACTTGGTGAGCCAGCCCTCGGCGTACGCGTCGGAGGACAGCCGGAAGAGGTTGTTCAGGCCGGTGGCGTTCGCCGCCCAGATCGTCTTGTGCGTGTAGCCGCCGGAACCGGACACGTCGTCGCGCTTCTGGTGGGGCTGGCCCCACTGGATGCGGCGCTTGTTGCGCCGGGACTCCGGGGCGACGTAGGCCTCGATCCCGATGATCGGGGTGATCCCGGCCTTCTTCGCGGTGTGGAAGAAGTCGTACGCCCCGTGCAGGTTGCCGTGGTCGGACATGGCGATGTGGCTCATGCCCATCTCGCCGCACGCGTTGAACATGTCCTTCAGCCGCGCGGCACCGTCCAGCAGGGAGTACTGGGTGTGGACGTGCAGGTGCGTGAACGGCGTCTTGGTCACGGTGGGGGCCTCCGGAGGGGAGAGAGGGGCGGCAGCTACGAATCCTACGTCTCCCGAGTGACAGATCACGGGCACCGGCGGGTACGGTCATGCGTTGCAGAGCCAGAGAGTCAGGGCGCCCGTCCGGCCCCTCCGGCTCGATGAGCGATCCACCCCGCGCCACCTGGAGGCACCCGCCATGGCGGTTCCCGAATCGACCGACGAGCAGCGCGCCGAGCAGATACTCGACGTGTTCGACATCGCGTTCGGTGAGCTGATCACCGCCGACCCGACGGCCTTCCAGGTCAAGTTCCGGAAGATGGCCGCGTCCGCGTTCGCCTTCTACCGGGGCACGGCCTGCCTCTTCTACGCGGACCTGGAGCGCGAGCGGCACGGCGGCCCGTACCTGGACGAGCGCACCGGCCGGGTGTGGATCCACGGCGATCTGCACGCCGAGAACTTCGGCACCTACATGGACGCCAACGGCCGGCTGGTCTTCAACGTCAACGACTTCGACGAGGCCTACGTCGGTCCGTTCACGTGGGACCTGAAGCGGTTCGCCGCCTCCGTCGCCCTGATCGGCTACACCAAGGCGCTCAGTGACGAGCAGATCAGCACGCTCGTGCGGACCTACGCGGCGGCCTACCGCGAGCGCATCCACGCGCTGGCCACCGGAGCCAAGAACGAGGAGAGCCCCTCCTTCACCCTGGACACCGCCGACGGTCCGCTGCTGGACGCCCTGCGCGCGGCCCGCGGCCGCACCCGCTTCTCCCTCCTCGACTCGATGACCGAGATCCGTGAGTACGAGCGGCGCTTCTCCCCCGGCCCCGGCACCATCGAGCTCGACGCGGCCACCCGGTACAAGGTGCTCGCCGCCTTCGACGGATACCTGGAGACCCTGCCCGACGAGTCCCTGGTACGGCCCGACTCCTACCGCGTCAAGGACGTGGTGGGCCGCCGGGGCGTCGGGATCGGTTCGGCCGGCCTGCCCTCGTACAACATCCTGCTGGAGGGACACAGCGACGCCCTGGAGAACGACGTCGTGATCTACCTCAAGCAGGCGCAGACCCCGGCCGTGTCCCGGCACATCACCGACCGAGCGGTGCGCGAGTACTTCCAGCACGAGGGACACCGCACGGTGATCTCGCAGCGGGCCCTGCAGGCGCACGCCGACCCGTGGCTGGGCTGGACCGAGCTGGACGGGTCCGGGCAGCTCGTGGCGGAGGTCTCCCCGTACGCGGTGGACCTGGACTGGTCGGACCTGGACGACCCGGAGGAGATCGCGGCCGTGGTCGCGGACCTGGGCCGGGCGACGGCGACCATGCACGGCGCGGCGGACGAGCAGCAGAGCGGCCAGACCCTGGTCCCCTTCTCCACGGAGCGGGCCATCGACGCGGCCATCGCCGCCGACGAGGAGGGCTTCGCGGAGCTGCTGGTGGACTTCGCCCACGCCTACGGGGCGCGGGCGAGGGCCGACCACCAGATCTTCGTGGACCTCTTCCGCAACGGCCGCATCACGCCGTAGGTCCGCGCGCCGGCCGCAGGCAGCGGATGGGACAAAGCCTTCCGAAAGGGGCGTCCGGGGCCCGGACGGGGACCTGCGGGTCCTCGCCCACAGGGACGCATGGCACACTCGCGGCGATGGACATATCCGGGGTAGGGCCACGGGGGCTGCGGGCCGCGCTGTTCAGCGCGCTCGTCGTGCTGCTCTCGGCCGGCTCGCACGTCCTGATGTCCCGGGTGCCGCTGCCTCCCGCCCTGGTGGGCGGGTCCTTCGCCGCCGTGTTCGCGATCGCCTACGCCCTGGCCGGGCGCGAGCGGGGCCTCGGTCCCATCGCCGGCCTGCTCGTCCCGCTGGAGCTGGCCGCCGACACCGTCTTCGACGCCGGCCAGCACCTCTGCTACGGACCCGCGGGCGGCCCCGTCTCGGGTCCCCTGCGCGCCCTCGGCCTGGCCGGCCTGTGCGGCGGTACGCCGGTGGGCGGGCCGCTGGCCCGGGCGGGCGAGGCCGCCGACCCGGTCGCGCTGCTGGCCGCGCCCGGCCCGTGGACGCCCTGGCTGCTGCTGGGCGCGCACGTCGGGGTCGGGATGCTCGCCTCGGTGTGGCTGCGGCACGGCGAGCGGGCGCTGGGCCGGCTGCTGAGCGCGGCGGCCGCCTGCGCCTTCCGGCCGCTGCGGCTGGCCGCCGCCCGGGCGGCCGGCGCCTTCGCACCGGCCGTGCGGGCGGCGCGGGCGGCCCTCCCGGGCACGGGGCACCGTACGCGGTTCCCGGCACACTCCGTGGGACGGCGGGGACCTCCTCGCACACCCGGCGCGCTCGCTCGCGCCTGACGTACGCGGACAGTCCCCCCTTTCACCCGGCTCCCGTCCGGGGCCACATTCCACGGAGATCACCATGAGTGCACGCAACAGCCAGGCGAACAAGGCCGCCGCCCGCGAGAAGCTGCGCGCCGAGCGCGAGAAGCAGGCCAAGAAGGCCAAGGCCCGCCGTCAGGTGTTCGTGGCCGCCGGCGTCGTCG
Source organism: Streptomyces sp. NPDC006544 (assembly GCF_040611715.1). Classification (NCBI taxonomy): domain Bacteria; kingdom Bacillati; phylum Actinomycetota; class Actinomycetes; order Kitasatosporales; family Streptomycetaceae; genus Streptomyces; species Streptomyces sp. NPDC006544. Next base: position 7,304 of record NZ_JBEXOV010000099.1, read on the forward strand.
GCGCCCTCGCCCTGGCGGGCGGCGTCGGCTACCTGGTCGTGCAGGCCAACAAGCCGGGCGAGTGGGACAAGGCGGCCGACGCGGCCCTGGTCCAGCCGAAGAACACCACGGGCGAGAACGGCACGACCGTGGTCATAGGCAAGGCCGAGGCCAAGAAGACCCTGGAGCTGTACGAGGACTCGCGCTGCCCGATCTGCGCGACCTTCGAGCAGGCGGTCGGCGCGCAGGTCAAGACGGACCTCGACGCCGGCAAGTACAAGATCCAGTACATCGGCGCCACCTTCCTCGACAAGGGCTTCCCGGGCAGCGGCTCGAAGAACGCCCTGAGCGCGCTGGGCGCGGCCCTCAACGTCAGCCCCGAGGCGTTCCTCGAGTACAAGACGGCCCTCTACTCCGCGGCGAACCACCCGGAGGAGAAGGACGACAAGTTCGCCAAGGACGACTACCTGCTGTCCGTCGCCGACCAGGTCCCGGCACTCAAGGACAACGCCGGGTTCAAGAAGGACGTGACGGACGGCACGTACAACCGCTGGGCCCTGGAGATGTCCAAGGCCTTCGACAAGAGCGGTGTGACGGGCACGCCCACGCTGAAGATGGACGGCAAGAAGATCGACCCGCTGCCGCAGTCCCCCGAGGCGTTCACGGCGGCGATCGACAAGGCCATCGCCGGCTGAGGCACCCTCCCCGCCGGGCGGCGGACGCACTGGGAGGCCTGCGGGCCGATGGGCGGGCGAACTCCTCGAGTTCGCCCGCCCGTTGCTTTCACGGGGCTGTTCCAGGAGCTATACCCGTCGGTAATATGATGATCCGTGACCAGTCAACTCTCCTCTCCTGCCCCCGAGTCGGCGCCCGAGCCGGCTCCACGCCGCCGCACGGTCGTACTGGCCGCCGCCGCCACGGCGGCGCTCGCCCCGATGACCGCGCTGGGCGCCGGCACCGCCCGGGCCGCCACGGCCGCGACCGCCGCCCCCGCCTTCCTGCACGGCGTCGCCTCCGGCGACCCGCTGCCCGACGGAATCCTGCTGTGGACCCGCGTGACCCCGGCCGACGGAGCCGTGCCGGGCTCCGGCCTGGGCCCGGCGACCGCCGTGGACTGGGAGATCGCCGAGGACAAGGCCTTCTCCCGGATCGTCGCGCGGGGTTCCGTCACCGCGAGCGCCACGTCCGACCACACCGTCAAGGCCGACGTACGAGGACTGCGGCCGCAGACGGCGTACTGGTACCGGTTCACGGCGGGCGGCGCCGTCTCCCCGGTCGGGCGCACCCGCACCGCCCCGGCCGCCGAGACCACCACCGCCGGGGTGCGCTTCGGCGTGGTCTCCTGCGCCAACTGGGAGTCCGGCTACTTCTCGGCGTACCGCCACCTGGCCGCGCGGTCCGACCTGGACGCCGTCCTGCACCTGGGCGACTACATCTACGAGTACAGGACCGGCGGCTACCCGGAGGCGAAGTACGTCGTACGGCAGCACCAGCCGGCGCACGAGATCCTCACGCTGGCCGACTACCGCACCCGCCACGGCACGTACAAGACGGACCCGGACCTCCAGGCCCTGCACCGGGCCCATCCCGTCATCGCGATCTGGGACGACCACGAGATAGCCAACGACGCCTGGTCCGGCGGCGCCGAGAACCACGATCCGGCCACCGAGGGCGAGTTCGCGGCCCGCGCGGCCGCCGCCCGCCGCGCGTACTTCGAGTGGATGCCCGTCCGCACCTCCACCGAGGGCACCGTCTACCGCCGCCTGCGCTTCGGCACCCTCGCCGACCTGCACCTGCTGGACCTGCGCACGTTCCGCTCGCAGCAGGCGGGCATCGGCAGCGGCGCGGTGGACGACCCGGAGCGCACCCTCACCGGCCGGGCGCAGCTGGACTGGCTGAAGGCCGGGCTGGCGGGCTCGCAGGCGACCTGGAAGCTGGTGGGCACCTCGGTGATGATCTCGCCGGTGGCCTTCGGCTCGCTGCCGGCGCACCTGCTGGAGCCCCTCACGGAGCTGCTCGGCCTGCCCGAGGGCGGGCTCGCGGTCAACGTGGACCAGTGGGACGGGTACACCGACGACCGCAAGGAGCTGCTGGGCCACCTGACGGACCGCGGGATCCGCAACACCGTCTTCCTGACGGGCGACATCCACATGGCGTGGGCGAACGACGTGCCGGTGACGGCGGCCACCTATCCATGGTCGCGGTCGGCGGGCGTGGAGTTCGTGGTGACCTCGGTGACCTCCGACAACATCGACGACCTGCTGCACGTGCCGGCGGACACGGCCTCGCTGGTCGCCGAGGCGGCGATCAAGGCCGCCAACCGGCACGTGAAGTGGCTGGACATGGACGCCCACGGATACGGGGTCCTGGACGTGACGGCCGAGCGCTCGCAGATGGACTACTACGCGGTCTCCGACAAGCGCCGCCAGGACGCCACGACCGCCTGGCAGCGCTCCTACCGGACGCTGAACGGTACGCAGAAGGTGGAGCGGGCCGACGGGCCGGTGCACTGACACCCCGTCAATTTTCCTGTCCGGAGGGGCATCTGGTGCAGACCAGGTGCCCCTTGGACATCAGAAGCAACAAATTTTTTACGTACGGCCCTTGACCTCTTTATGTCATGCACACGTAAGCTTCGCGCCAACGTGACGAGATCCTTCCCGTCATACCCCCCACTCGCGAGGAGCACACGTGCGCGCTCTTGCCCGCATATCCCCCCTTCTCCGCCGCGGCATCATGGGCACCGCCCTGCTGGCCGGCACCCTGGCGTTCGCCCCGCTGACGGCCCCCACCACCGTCGCTGCCGCCGCCGCCAAGACCCCGGCCGAGGCCTGTGCCGAACAGGCCTCGGGCGCGTCCGCGAACGCCCGTGTCGCCCGTCCCAAGGACGCGCACGCCGCCGACGCGAACGAGCTCACCGACGCCCAGGCCAAGGCCATGGACGCCGACCTGGCGAAGAAGCTCGCCGCGGCGAACGCCATGAACCAGGGCCTGCAGGCCGCCCCGTCGGCGGCCACGGCGACCACCACGATCCCCGTGTACGTGCACGTCATCACCTCCGGCACCACCGGAAACCTGACGGCCGCGCAGATCAACAGCCAGATCTCGGTCCTCAACGCCGCCTACGCGGGCCAGGGCACCGGCAACGTCAACTCCGGCTTCCAGTTCTCCCTCGCCGGGACCGACTACACCAACAACTCCACCTGGTACAACGTCTCGGACGGCACCACCGCCGAGAAGAACATGAAGAACGCCCTGCGCAAGGGCGGCAAGAACGCGCTGAACCTCTACACCGCCAACCTCGGCGGCGGGCTCCTCGGCTGGGCCACCTTCCCCAGCTCCTACGCCTCCCAGCCCAAGATGGACGGCGTGGTCATCCTCAACTCGTCGATCCCCGGCGGTTCGGCCACCAACTACAACCAGGGCGACACCGCCACCCACGAGGTCGGCCACTGGCTCGGCCTCTACCACACGTTCCAGGGCGGCTGCTCGGGCAGCGGCGACTCGGTCTCCGACACCCCGGCGGAGAAGAGCGCGGCCTTCGAGTGCCCGACCGGCCGTGACACCTGCACGGCGACCGGCGTCGACCCGATCCACAACTTCATGGACTACACGTACGACTCCTGCATGTACCAGTTCACCGCGGGCCAGGTGGCCCGTATGCAGAGCATGTGGACGGCGTACCGCGCCTGACGCGGCGCCGCACCACCGCACCACCGCTCTGACGCACACATGACGACGGGGCCCCTCGAGAGGGGCCCCGTCCGCGCGTTCCGCTACAGGCTGTCGAGGAAGCCGAGGGCGACCGTCCAGGCCTGCTCGGCGGCCTCGGCGTCGAAGTCGTCCAGGCCCGGGTCGGTGAACAGGTGCCCGGCCCCCGGGTAGCTGTGGACCTCGACGTCCGCCCCGGCCCGCCGCATCCGCAGGTACCAGGCGGTCAGCCAGTCGTGCGGCTCGAACGGGTCCGGGTCCGCGATGTGCAGCTGCACGGGCAGCTCGTCGACCGCGGCGTTCTCCTCCAGGTCTGCCGTCCCGTGCAGGAGCAGCAGCCCGCGCGCCTTCTCGTCGGCGAGCGCCAGGTGCTGGGCGATCGAACCGCCGAAGGAGAAGCCGGCGTAGACCAGCCCCTGGTCGGAGTAGGGGGCCGAGGCCAGCACCGCGCGCTTGAGCAGCTCGTCACGGCCGATCTCGTCCTGGTGGGCCATGCCCTCCTCGACGGTCTCGAAGGTGCGTCCCTCGAAAAGATCGGGCACCTGGACCTGGTGCCCGGCCGCGCGCAGCCGGTCGGCCGCCTCCCGCACCGCGGGCCGCAGCCCATAGGTCGAGTGGAAAAGCATGATGTTCATGCCTCCATCGTGCCAGCTCCCGAAGACACGTCCGGCTACGTTGGCCTCCGTGGACACGGACTCCCTCCTGCGCCCGGTCGCGGTCGTCGCGGGCACCCTGGCCGTCACCCTGGTCGCGGGCTGGCTGCTGGACCTGCTGCTGCGCCGCGCCGACGCCCGGCACAGCGAGACCCCGCTGTGGGGGCTGCTGCGGCGCTGCCGCCCGCCGTTCCTGCTGGTCCTGGCCGCCTCCCTGCTCCAGGGCGTGCACCGCCGCCGGGACGGCTGGGGCCACGCGCTGACCCTGGTCCTGATCGCCGCGGCGGCCTGGCTGCTCGTGCGCATCACCACGGCGGTCGTGGACTCCGTCTACGCCCGGTACGCCGCCGACCACCCCGACGACGCCAGTGTCCGCCGGGTCCGCACCCAGGTCACGCTGATCCACCGGGTGGTCACGGCGGTGGTGGTCGTGGTGGCCGCGGGCGCGATGCTGCTCACGTTCCCCGAGATGCGGGCGGTCGGCGCCTCGATGCTGGCCTCCGCGGGCGTCCTCGGCATCGTGGCGGGCATCGCCGCCCAGTCCGCGCTCGGCAACCTCTTCGCCGGACTCCAGATCGCGTTCGGGGACACCGTCCGGATCGGCGACACGGTGGTCGTGGACAAGGAGTGGGGCAGGGTCGAGGAGATCACCCTGACCTTCCTCACCGTCCGCACCTGGGACGAGCGCCGGATCACGATGCCGGTGTCGTACTTCACGAGCAAGCCGTACGAGAACTGGTCGCGCGGCGGCGCGCAGATGACGGGCACCGTGTTCTGGCACCTGGACCACAGCGCCCCGGTGGCCCTGATCCGGGAGCAGCTCCCCCTCATCCTGGGCGACATCCCGGAATGGGACGGCCGCACCGCCTCCCTGGCCGTCACGGACACCACCCCGCACACGGTCCTCGTCCGCGCGGTGGTCACGGCGAAGGACTCCGACGACATCTGGACGGTCCGCTGCGCGGTCCGCGAACGCCTGATCACCTGGCTGACGGACCACCACCCCTACGCGCTCCCCCGCATCACCACCTCCGCGGCCGTCCCTCCCCCGGACGGTTCCGGCCCCGCCGCCTGAGGCGCGAACTGATCCGGGCGCCGCACCCCTCGGGGGCCGCTTCGCGGCGGCAGCCGCGGGAGGGTCCGGGGCGCCCCGCGACGGCCCCCGCGGGATCCGGCCCGCAGCGCCCGGCTCAGCCCGCGGTCCCGAACGTGAGCCGGAACAGGGCGCCTCCGCCGGCAGCGGCTTCCGCCGTCAACTCGGCCCCGTGCGCCCGCGCGATCTGCCGCGCCATCGCCAGCCCCAGACCCGACCCCGGCAGGGCCCTCGCCGCCCCCGCCCGGTAGAACCGGTCGAAGACGTAGGGCAGGTCCGCCTCCGAGATCCCCGGCCCGTGGTCCCGCACGGTCACCTCCGCGCACCCGCCGCGAACCGCCAGCTCCACCTCGACCTCCGCGCCGCGGCCCTGCGCCCCAGGCCCCTGCGCCGCGCGCCCCCGTACCGCTCCCGAGCTGAACTTCGCCGCGTTGTCCAGCAAGTTCCCCAGCAGCCGGGTCAGCCGCGCCGGCACCCCCTCCACCACCGCTTCCTCCGTCCGCACCCGGAACGAGACCCCCGGCCAGTGCGAGCGCGCCGCCCCCACGCAGTACTCCACCAGGGGAGCCAACCGCACCTCTTCCACCAGCAGCTGCGGCTCCTCGTCCCGGGCCAGCTCGATCAGGTCGTTGACCAGCCCCGTCACCTCCCGCAGCTGCCGCCCGAGCGCCAGCGAGGCCCGCTCGCGCTGCTCGGCCGTCAGCCGCTCGCCCCGGGCCAGCAGCTCCGCGTTCGTCCGCAGCGCCGTCAGCGGTGTCCGCAGCTCGTGCGAGGCGTCCGCGACCAGCCTGCGCTGCGCGGTCACGGACTGCTCCAGCTCGCCGAGCATGGTGTTGAAGCTCCCGGCGAGCCGGGTGACCTCGTCCTCCGCGCCCCGGCCGGGACCCGGCGGCGGCAGCTCGATCCGGTGCCGGGGATCCCGCGTCGCCGCGATCCGCTCGGCGGTGGCGGTGAGGCGGGTGACCGGTGCCAGGCCGGTCCGCGCGACCCAGTAGCCGAGCAGTCCGGCCATCAGCATGCCCGCGGCCCCCGTCAGCGCCAGCCACCACGCCGCCTCCTCCAAGGCGTCCTCCACGCTGTCCGCCCGCAGCGCCACCTGCAGGGCCCGGCCTCTGGTGTAGTCGGTGGTCAGCATCCGCGCCGGATGTCCGGCGTGCACGATGCTGGTGTAGTACGGGGCCTTCCTGCCCGCCGCGACGGCCCGCGCGGCCGGGGCCACCGGCAGGAGGTACGGCGCCGCGGGGTCGTTCGCCGGATCGGCCGGCACCACCTCCGCGCAGGCGGGCGCCGCCAGGAAGCGGCACTCCCCGCTCAGGGTCCCGGGCCCCGAGTCGGGGTTGCGCTGCGCGGCGAGGCGGGCCGACTGGGTGAGGTTGAGGTCGAGCTGCCGGTACAGCGCGTCCCGCACGACGAAGAAGGCGGCCGCGCACACGCCGACGGCGACCAGCGCGACGGCCGCCGCCGCCGCGAGCGCGAGCCGGGTCCGCAGCGGCCGTCTGCGCCGCCATGGCGCCGCGAGCCTGCGCCCTCCCCCGGCCGGGACACCGTCCGCGCCCCCCGCGCCCCCCGCGCCGCTCACGCGGTGTCCAGCCGGTAGCCGACGCCGTGCACGGTGTGCACCAGCCGGGGCTCGCCGCCGGCTTCCAGCTTCCGCCGCAGGTAACCGATGTAGACGGCCAGGGAGTTGGAGTCCGGCCCGAAGTCCCGCCCCCACACCAGTTCCAGGACGAGCTCGCGCGGCAGCACCTGCCCGGGGTGGCGCATGAGCAGTTCGAGGAGGGCCGCCTCGGTGCGGCTGAACTCCAGCTGCCTCCCGCCGCGCCGGCCGGTGCGGGTCTGCGGGTCGAGGACCAGGTCCCCGTAGGAGAGTCCGGGCGCGGACCCGGCCGGTTCGGGGGCGGCCCGCCGCAGGAGCGCCCGGACCCTCGCCACGAGCTCGTCGAGCGCGAACGGCTTCACGAGGTAGTCGTCGGCCCCGGCCTCCAGCCCGTCGACGCGGTCGCTGACCGCGTCGAGAGCGGTCAGGACGAGTACGGGCGTACGGTCGCCCACCGCGCGGAGCTGGCGGCACACGCCGAGCCCGTCCAGCACCGGCATCATCACGTCGAGGACCAGCGCGTCCGGCTGCCAGCCCGCCACCTCCGACAGCGCGGCCAGCCCGTCGCCCGCGCCGCGCACCTCGTACCCCTCGACCGCGAGGCCGTCCTCGACCGCGGCCCGCACCTCGGGCTCGTCGTCCACCACCAGAATTCGCTGCATGCCGCATAGCCTGCCAAAAGGTTCCCGAAGTACCTCTTAGAACGTTCTTAGGACGCACCGGGAGTGTGCGGACATGAGCACCTCACCCTCACGTTCACCACTTTCCGTCGTGATCGGCGCGGGCGGCACCGGCGGCCACATCTACCCCGGGCTCGCCCTGGCCGAGGCGCTGCGCGCCGCCGTCCCGGACGCCGTGGTCTCGTTCATCGGCACCGAACGCGGCCTGGAGACCGAGCTGATCCCCGCCGCCGGCTACCGCCTGCACACCGTCGACATGATCCCCTTCGACCCGTCGCTCGGCGCCAAGCGCTATCTGCTCCCGGCGGCGCTGCTGCGCTCGGCCGGGCAGGCGCGGGCCGTGATCCGGGCGCAGGGCGCGCACGTGGCCGTCGGCATGGGCGGCTATCCGAGTGCGCCCGCCGTGCTCGGGGCCCGGATGGCCCGGCTGCCGGCGGTGATCCACGAGTCCAACGCGGTACCCGGCCGGGCCAACCAGTTCGCCGCCCGGCTGACCCCGCACATGGCGGTGGCCTTCGACCGCAGCCGCGCCCACCTGGCGGGCGGGGCGCGGGCGCTGACCACCGGAATGCCGATCTCGGCGGCGCTCGCCGGCCTGGCCGGGCGGTCCCCGGAGGACCGGGCGGTCCTGCGGCTCCGGGCCCGGCACGAGCTGGGGGTGCCGGACGGCCGCAAGCTCGTCGTCTTCAACGGCGGCAGCCTGGGCGCGGTCCGCCTCACCGGGGCCGCGGCCGGACTGGCGGAGGCCTGGCAGGCGCGGAACGACGTACAGCTGCTGATCAAGACCGGTCCGGCGGCGCTGGCGGACACCCGGGCACGGCTGACGGCCTCGGGCGGGCTGCGGATCGCCCGGGCCGCGGCCTACCTGGACCGGATGGACCTCGTCTACGCGGCGGCCGACCTGGTCGTGTGCCGGGCGGGCTCGGCGACGGTGGCGGAGCTCGCGGCGACGGGGGTCCCGGCCGTCCTCGTCCCCTACCCGTACGCCCCGGGCGACCACCAGACGCACAACGCCCGCGTGCTGTCGGACGCGGGCGCCGGACTGCTGCTGCCGGACGCCGAGACCACGGCCGGCCGGCTCGCGGAGCTGCTGGCCCCGCTGCTGGCCGATCCGGTGCGGCTCTCCGCGATGGCCGGCGCGGCCGACCCGGGCCCGCACGCGCGGGCCGCCGAACTGCTGGCGGCGCAGGTACTGCGCGTGGCCGGCTTCCCCTCGACCTCCCCCTTTCCCACCCCGCTGGAGCTGGTATGACGAAGGCAACACCGATGACGACGCCGATGACGCCGATGACGACGGACTGGACCGGCAGGACGGTCCTCGTGACGGGTGCGGAGGGCTTCATCGGCTCGACGCTGGTCGACCTGCTGGTGGCCAGGGGCGCGAGGGTGCGCGCCTTCGTGCACTACAAGCCGTATGCGGAGAAGGGCCACCTGGCCCGGTACCTGGCCGATCCGGACGGCCCGGTGGAGATGTGGGCGGGCGACGTCCGCGACGCCGGGCGGGTCAGCGACGCGGTGTCCGGCTGCGACACCGTCTTCCACCTGGCGGCGCTGATCGGGATCCCGTACAGCTACGCCTCGCCCGGCGCGTACGTCCAGACCAACGTCACCGGGACGGAGAACATGGCGGAGGCCTGCCGCCGCCACGGCGTGCGCCGCCTCGTGCACACGTCCACCAGCGAGGTCTACGGGACGGCCCGTACGGCTCCGATCGCCGAGAGCCACCCGCTCCAGCCGCAGTCCCCGTACTCCGCGTCGAAGATCGGCGCGGACATGATGGCGCTGTCGTTCCACCACGCGTTCGAGCTGCCGGTGACGGTGGTGCGGCCGTTCAACACCTACGGCCCCCGCCAGTCGGCGCGCGCGGTGATCCCCACGATCCTCGCGCAGCTCCACTCGGGCGCCCGGGAGGTACGCCTCGGTTCGCTGACGCCCACCCGGGACTTCACCTACGTGACGGACACGGCCGCGGGCTTCCTCGCGGTCGCGGAATGCGACCGGGCACTGGGTGAGGTGGTCAACCTCGGCGCCGGCGAGGAGATCTCCATCGGGGACCTGGCCCGGGCACTGATCACGGCGTCGGGCCGGGACGCGGAGGTCGTCGTCGACCCCGCCCGGCTGCGCCCCTCGGGCAGCGAGGTGCAGCGCCTCCTGTCGGACAACACCCGCGCCCGCGAGTGGGCCGGATGGCAGCCCGAGGTCTCGCTCCACGAGGGCCTGACCCGCACCTCGGACTGGATAGCGGAGAACCTGCACCTCTTCGCCCCGGACCGCTACCAGGTGTAGCGGGGGCGCCGCCGGCCACGGGCCACGGGCTACGGGCTACGGGCTACGCAGGCTGCGCACGTCGAGATGCCGGAGCACCCGGTCGACGATCTCCGGATCGGCGCCGGGTTCGCTCCGGGCGGCCAGCACCTCGTGGCGGGCGGCCGACATCATCTCCACCTGGATGCGCTGGAGGTCGCGGAGCCGCTCCACCCGCTTCGCGTAGGCCTCGCGCCGCTCCTCGTCGACCATGTCGGGGCTGATCCTGGCCCCCACGTCGTACGCCCGCCGGTAGAGCATCTCCACCAGCTCCTCGGGGAGGTCCTCCGCTTCCTCGATCTCCTTGAGCCGGCGCTTCGCCGCCTTCGCGGCGCGGATCGCCAGGGTCCGGGCGATCGCCGCCTCCTCGTCGGAGTCCGCCTCCACGCCGAGCTTGCGCACCAGCCACGGCAGGGTCAGCCCCTGGACCAGGAGCGTCGCCATGATCACGGCGAAGGCGATGAAGATGATCTGGTCGCGGCCCGGGAAGTCCTCCCCGGCCTCCGTCCGGAGCGGGATGGCCAGGGCGAGTGCCACCGAGGCCACGCCCCGCATCCCGGCCCACCACATCACCACGGACTCCCGCCAGCTCAGCGGGATCTGTTCGTCGTAGTCGCGCAGCGAGTGGAGCCGTTTCGCGAGCCAGCCGGCCGGCAGCAGCCAGGCCAGTCGTACGCCGACCACCACCGCGATCACGACCGCCGCCCACCCGGCCATCTCCCACTCCCGCCCGCGGGCGACGCCGAACACGTTGTGCAGCTCCAGCCCGATCAGGCCGAACGCGACGCCCGTGACCAGCATGTCGACGACTTCCCAGAACGTGTGGTTGGCCAGCCGGCCCAGGACGTCGTCGGCGTCGGTCGCGTACTCGGCGAGGAACAGCGCGGTGGTCAGCACCGCCAGCACCCCGGAGCCCCGGAACTCCTCCGCCACCACGTACGCCACGAACGGCACCAGCAGCGTCAGCCCGATCTGGAGCGTCGCATCGCCGAGCCGCCCCATGAGCCGGTGGGCGGCCCAGCCCAGCGCCAGCCCGACGACGACGGCGACGACGGCGGACAGGACGAACTCCCCGAGCGCCGCGGGCCAGGAGAAGCTGCCGCTCACGACGGCGGCGATCGCCACGTGATAGAGCACGATGGCGGTGACGTCGTTGAAGAGCCCCTCGCCCTCCAGGATCGACACCATCCGCCGGGGCAGTCCGAGCGCCCCCGCCACCGCGGTGGCGGCGACCGGGTCGGGCGGCGCCACGAGCGCGCCGAGCGCGACGGCGGCGGCGATGGGGAGTCCGGGCACGACGGCGTGCGCCACGGCGGCGACGGCGGCGGTCGTGACGAACACGAGCGCGACGGCCAGCAGCAGGATCGGCCGCACGTTGGCCGCGAACTGGCGCCAGGAGGTCCGCTGCACGGAGGCGTAGAGCAGCGGCGGCAGCACGAGCGGCAGGATGTAATCGGGCGGGACGTCGACATTGGGCACGGCGGGCACCAGCGCGAGCACCACCCCGCCGATCGTCATCAACACCGGCGCGGGCAGCCTCAACCGGTCTCCGAGCGGCACGGTGACCACGGCCCCGAGCAACATCACGAACAACAGAGCAAGCTGATCCACTCCCTCACCCTGCCACTCCCACCCCCACGCCCGTCAGAGGCGCGTACCCCCACCCCGCCCCCAAACCCAGCCCGACAGCCCCCAAACCCAGCCCGACAGCCCCCGACCCAGCCCGGCACCCCCAAACCCAGCCCGGCACCCCAAACCCAGCCCCGCCGGCGTTTGAGGCGCGGGGGTCCGGGGGCAGGCCCCCGGCAACGGCGCCGCACGCGACAGGGGGACAGGGGGACAGGGGGCGCAGCCCCGGGAAACGGCGGAGGGGAGGTCGGGGTTCGGCCCCGCAGGGCCACGCCCCCACCCGGCCAGGGCTACGGCAGAGCCCTCCGCATGGCCCGGTGCGCGATCCCCGCGTCCTCGAACTCCGGCCCGTAGGCCACGTACCCGAGCCGCTCGTAGAAGCCCAGCGCATGCGTCTGCGCACCCAGGTCGACGAAGGACAGGCCCAGCGCGGCCGCCCGCTCCTCGATCGCCCGTACCAGCGCGACCCCCACGCCCAGTCCGCGCGCGGACCGCGCGACGGCCAGCCGGCCCAGCGAACCGACGTCCGCGGAGCCGGTCTTGCCCAGCGCCCCGGGCCCGTGCAGCAGCCGGCCCGTGCCCAGCGGCACCCCGTCCGGCCCCTCGGCCAGCACGTGGACCGCGATCGCGTCGTACGCGTCGTACTCGATCGACTCGGGAACGGACTGCTCGATCACGAACACCTCGGTCCGCACGGCGAAGCACGCCGCGAGGTCCGCCTCCGTGGAGGCGACGCGTACCGAGAAGGCGGACGCGGAGGCGTCCGTCACTCGCTTTCCTTGCGGATCACGTCCAGTGCCTGCTGCAGGTCCGCCGGGTACGTGCTCTCGAACTCCACCCACTGGCCGTCCGAGGGGTGCTCGAATCCGAGCCGCACGGCGTGCAGCCACTGCCGGGTGAGCCCGAGCCGCTTCGCCACCGTCGGGTCGGCGCCGTACGTCAGGTCCCCGACGCAGGGGTGGCGGTGCGCGGCCATGTGCACGCGGATCTGGTGCGTGCGCCCGGTCTCCAGCTTGATGTCCAGCAGCGAGGCGGCGCGGAAGGCCTCGATCAGGTCGTAGTGGGTGACGGAGGGCTTGCCCTCCTGGGTCACGGCCCACTTGTAGTCGGCGCTGGGGTGGCGCCCGATCGGGGCGTCGATCGTGCCGCTCATCGGGTCCGGGTGGCCCTGCACCAGCGCGTGGTAGCGCTTGTCGACGATCCGCTCGCGGAACTGGTTCTTCAGCGAGGTGTACGCGCGCTCCGACTTCGCGACGGCCATCAGGCCGGACGTGCCGACGTCGAGGCGGTGCACGATGCCCTGGCGCTCGGAGGCGCCGGAGGTCGAGATGCGGTAGCCGGCGGCGGCCAGGCCGCCGATGACGGTGGTGCCGGTCCAGCCGGGGCTGGGGTGGGCGGCGACGCCGACCGGCTTCATGATGACGACGATGTCGTCGTCGTCATGGACGATCTCCATCCCGGGGACGGGCTCGGCGACGAGCTCGACCTTCCGCGGCGGCTCGGGCATCTCGACTTCGAGCCAGGCGCCACCGTGCACGCGCTCGGACTTCCCGACGACACTGCCGTCGACCGACACCTTCCCCGCGGCCGCGAGTTCGGCCGCCTTCGTCCGGGAGAAACCGAACATACGGGCGATGGCGGCGTCGACGCGCTCGCCCTCGAGGCCATCGGGAACGGGCAGGGTGCGGATCTCGGGAATCGTACTCACCTGTCGAGTATGCAGGACCGGACAGACGCCCGGTTCCGCGATCAGTCCTTGTGGACGGTGCCGTCCGGGTCCAGACCCTTGAACGACAGCAGGACGATCAGGATCCCCCCGCACACGATCGCCGAGTCCGCGAGGTTGAAGACCGCGAAGTGGGCGGGTGCGACGAAGTCGACGACCGCACCGCGGAAGACGCCCGGCGAGCGGAAGATCCGGTCGGTCAGGTTCCCCAGCGCGCCGCCCAGCAGCAGGCCCAGCGCGATCGCCCACGGCAGGCTGTACAGCTTCCGCGCGAGACGCACGATGACCACGATGACCGTGGCGGCGATGCAGGTGAAGATGATCGTGAAGGCCTCACCGAAGCCGAAGGCGGCGCCGGGGTTGCGGATCGCCTCGAACTTGAGCAGGTCGCCGATGATGTGGATCGGCGGCTGGTGCTCCAGCTTCGCGACGACCAGCATCTTGCTGCCGAGGTCGAGCAGGTAGGCCAGGACGGCCACGACGAGCAGCGCGACGATCCGTCGCCGCCCCCTGGGCGCGGCGGCTTCCGGCCCGGTGCCGTCCTCGCCGACCTCCGGCGTACCGATGATGCGCTCCACCTCTGCCACGTGAGTCCCTCGAACTAGCCCGAACCAGGTATGCCGACCGTCCCGCCAGGTTCGTTTGCGGACCCTGACGAGACACGAGGGTACGTCAGGGTGTCCTTCGGCCGCCGCCCTGCCCACCGGTGCGCCCGGCCCCGCCCGCGGCCGGGGCGCCCGGCCGCGGGGGCGGCGGAGGGCGGCGGGGCCCTAGTGCCTCCGCTCCTGCTTCTGCTTGCAGTCCACGCACAGCGTGGCCCGCGGGAAGGCCTGCATCCTGGCCTTGCCGATGGGCTGGCCGCAGTTCTCGCAGATGCCGTACGTGCCCGCCTCGAGCCTTTCCAGGGCCCGCTCGGTCTGCTCGAGCATCGAAGTGGCGTTCGCCGCGAGGGCCAGTTCGGACTCCCGGGTGATGTTCTTGGTCCCGGTGTCGGCCTGGTCGTCCCCGGCGCCGTCGCCGGAGTCCCGCATCAGGCCGGAGATGGCCGCCTCGGAGGCGTCGAGTTCGGCGCGCAGCCGCAGCACCTCGCTCATCAGGTCACTGCGGGCCTCACCGACCTCCTCCGGGGTCCAGGGGTCCTCGCCGGGCCGTACGGCGAGCTCGCCGGGCGCCAGGCCCGCGACGCCCCGCGCCTTGGGCAGCCCGCTGGTCGCGGTCGCGGCCGTCTTCCTGGCCGTGCCGGTGCTCTTCTTGGCAACCACTTTCCGGGCTCCCGTCTCTGGCGCGGCCTGCGCCGCCCCGTCGGCCCCGGCCGCCTTGGCCGTGACCTTCTTCCCGGCCGTCTTCTTGACGGCGACGGCCTTCTTGACCGACGCCGCCGCCTTCCCGGCCACGGCCTTCTTCCTCGCCGGCTGTGCCGCCGGCTCCTCCTGCGCAGCCTTTCCGACAGCCTTCCCGGCAGTACTCCCGGCGGTCTTCTTCGCCACCATGGCCGCGGCCCCTTCACATACTGTGATAATTGCTCGCGAATCGTGCCGGAACGATAAATCGACTCCGGACCCACGGCAACGGGGCACGCGTCCGTCAAGGTCAACCTGCATCCGTTGTGCCCAGCCGGGAGCCCGGTAATCCGCCCCTCCGGCCACGCGACACCCCGGCGCGGCCCCGCGCGCCCGTTCGGGTCATCCGCCTCCCCGCCCGCACCGCCTCCCGCGCCGCTTCCCGCGCCCCCTCCGCGGCGCCGTCCGCAGGGCCGCGCCGCGCCCCGGAAACCGGTCTGCCGTCCCGCGTCCCGGCCCGTACACTGGCCGCAGCGAAAGGCATGGATGGGGACGAGTAGCGTCGGACGCAGCCAGGAGCGACCCGGGGACGGTGAGAGCCCGGGGGCGAGCGCGATGCGAAGGATCACCCCGGAGCCGCCGGAAGAAGGCCGCACGGAGCCCGCTCGGGCCCCGTAGGCACGTAGAACCGGCTTCGCACCCCAATGAGGGGGCCGTCGGACCACAGGTCCGGAGGCCAAGGAGGGTGGTACCGCGGGAGCAGGCTGTCCCTGATTCAGGGGAGGGCGGTTCTCGTCCCTCCGGACGGAAGTGACACCCCGCCGGAGGAAGAGTTCAGCCTCATGACCACACCGCCGCAGTACCGCCCGGTACCCGCCCAGGTCGACCTGCCCGCCCTCGAGCACGGAGTCCTCGACTTCTGGCGCGAGAGCAAGACCTTCGCCAAGACCCTCGAGCAGTCCGAGGGCCGCCCCGAGTGGGTCTTCTACGAGGGCCCGCCCACCGCCAACGGCATGCCCGGCGCGCACCACATCGAGGCCCGCGTCTTCAAGGACGTCTTCCCCCGCTTCCGCACCATGCGCGGCTACCACGTGGCCCGCAAGGCCGGCTGGGACTGTCACGGCCTGCCCGTCGAGCTCGCCGTCGAGAAGGAACTGGGCTTCAACGGCAAGAAGGACATCGAGGCGTACGGCATCGCCGAGTTCAACGCCAAGTGCCGCGAGTCCGTGACCCGCCACACCGACGCGTTCACCGACCTCACGACCCGCATGGGCTACTGGGTCGACCTGGACGACGCCTACCGGACCATGGACCCCGAGTACGTCGAGTCCGTGTGGTGGTCGCTCAAGGAGATCTTCAACAAGGGCCTGCTCACCCAGGACCACCGCGTCGCCCCCTGGTGCCCGCGCTGCGGCACCGGCCTCTCGGACCACGAGCTGGCGCAGGGCTACGAGACGGTCGTCGACCCCTCGGTCTACGTCCGCTTCCCGCTGACCTCCGGTCCCCTCGCGGGCGAGGCGGCGCTGCTGGTCTGGACGACCACCCCGTGGACCCTGGTGTCCAACACGGCCGTCGCCGCGCACCCGGAGGTCACGTACGTCGTCGCGACCGACGGCGCGCAGAAGCTGGTCGTCGCGCAGCCCCTGCTGGAGAAGTCCCTCGGCGAGGGCTGGGAGGCCACCGGCGAGACCTTCACGGGCAAGGAGATGGAGCGCTGGACCTACGAGCGCCCGTTCTCGCTCGTCGAGTTCCCCGAGCCCGCCCACTACGTCGTGAACGCCGAGTACGTCACGACCGAGGACGGCACGGGTCTGGTCCACCAGTCCCCCGCCTTCGGCGCCGACGACCTCGCGGTCTGCCGCGCGTACGGCCTGCCCGTGGTGAACCCCGTCCGCCCCGACGGCACCTTCGAGGAGGAGGTCCCGCTCGTCGGCGGCGTCTTCTTCAAGAAGGCCGACGAGAAGCTGACCGCCGACCTCGACGCCCGCGGCCTGCTCTTCAAGCACATCGCCTACGAGCACAGCTACCCGCACTGCTGGCGCTGCCACACCGCGCTGCTGTACTACGCACAGCCCTCCTGGTACGTCCGCACCACCGCGGTCAAGGACGCGATGCTGCGCGAGAACGAGAAGACCAACTGGTTCCCGGACTCCGTCAAGCAGGGCCGCTTCGGCGACTGGCTGAAGAACAACATCGACTGGGCGCTCTCCCGCAACCGCTACTGGGGCACCCCGCTCCCGATCTGGCGCTGCGAGGAGAACCACCTCACGTGCATCGGTTCCCGCGCGGAGCTGACCGAGCTGACGGGCACGGACCAGTCGGCCCTGGACCCGCACCGCCCGTACATCGACGACGTCACCTTCACGTGCACGCACGAGGGCTGCTCACTCGAGGCCGTCCGCGTTCCGGAGGTCATCGACGCCTGGTACGACTCGGGTTCGATGCCGTTCGCGCAGTGGGGCTACCCGCACAAGAACAAGGAGATCTTCGAGAAGCGCTACCCGGCGCAGTTCATCTCGGAGGCCATCGACCAGACGCGCGGGTGGTTCTACACGCTGATGGCGGTCGGCACGCTCGTCTTCGACAAGTCGTCCTACGAGAACGTGGTCTGTCTGGGCCACATCCTCGCGGAGGACGGCCGCAAGATGTCCAAGCACCTGGGCAACACCCTCGAGCCGATCCAGCTCATGGACCAGCACGGCGCGGACGCGGTCCGCTGGTTCATGGCGGCCGGCGGCTCCCCGTGGGCGGCGCGGCGCGTGGGCCACGGCACGATCCAGGAGGTCGTCCGCAAGACGCTCCTCACGTACTGGAACACGGTCGCCTTCCAGGCGCTGTACGCGCGCACGTCGAACTGGGCCCCGTCGGCCTCCGACCCGGCGCCCGCCGACCGCACGGTCCTGGACCGCTGGCTCCTCTCGGAACTCCACGCCCTCACGGCCGGGGTCACCGAGGCGATGGAGTCGTACGACACCCAGCGCGCCGGCAAGCTCCTCTCCTCCTTCGTGGACGACCTGTCCAACTGGTACGTCCGGCGTTCGCGCCGCCGCTTCTGGCAGGGCGACGCGGCCGCGCTGCGCACCCTGCACGAGGTCGTGGAGACGGTCACCCGCCTCCTCGCCCCGCTGACCCCCTTCATCACGGAGCGAGTCTGGCAGGACATGATCGTCCCGGTCACCCCGGAGGCCCCGGAGTCGGTGCACCTGTCCACGTGGCCGGTGCCCGACACCGCCGCGATCGACCCGGTCCTCTCGCAGCAGATGCTGCTGGTACGCCGCCTCGTGGAGCTGGGCCGCGCGACGCGCGCCGAGTCGGGCGTGAAGACGCGCCAGCCGCTGTCCCGCGCACTGGTCGCGGTGACGGGCTTCGACGCCCTGTCCCCGGAGCTGCGGTCGCAGATCACGGAGGAGCTGAACGTCTCCTCCCTGGCCTCCCTGTCCGAGGTCGGCGGGTCGCTGGTGGACACGACGGCGAAGGCCAACTTCCGGGCGCTGGGCAAGCGCTTCGGCAAGGGGGTGCAGGACGTGGCGAAGGCCGTGGCCGCGGCGGACGCGGCGGCGCTGTCGCTGGCGCTGCGCTCCGGCTCGGCCGAGGTCGAGGTGAACGGCGAGACCGTCGCCCTCACCCCGGAGGAGGTCATCATCACCGAGACCCCGCGCGAGGGCTGGTCGGTGGCCTCGGACTCCGGCGCGACGGTCGCCCTCGACCTGGAGATCACCCCGGAGCTGCGGCTCGCGGGCCTCGCCCGTGACGCGATCCGCCTGATCCAGGAGGCCCGGAAGAACTCGGGCCTGGACGTCGCGGACCGCATCGCCCTGCGGTGGTCCGCGACGGACCCGGAGGTCGTGACGGCGCTGACCGACCACGCGGGCCTCATCTCCGACGAGGTCCTCGCGACGGACTTCGCCGCCGCCGAGGCCGACGCGTCGTACGGAGACCCGTTCACGGACGAGTCCCTCGCCCTGACGTTCCGCCTCCGCAAGGCGTAGCCGCCCGGGCCCAGCGGCCCGCACCCCCCCCCCGGGGGGGGGGGGCGCGGTGGTTTTTCCCCGCCCCCCGGGCCCGCGCCGCCCCCCCGACACCCGCGACCCGGGCCCGGGG
>NZ_JBEXOV010000100.1:0-25865 GCF_040611715.1 Streptomyces sp. NPDC006544
GGCTGCGGCCCGGTCCCCGCCCAAGGGGCCGGCCTCGGGCCCCTCCGGGCCCGGCCGCTCCCGGTCGGCCGTTCCGCGCTGCAGACCCCGCAGCGCCGCCGCCACCGCCACCGCCGACTCCGGACGGTCCGCCGCGGCCTTCGCCAGCAGGTGGAGCACCAGACGGTCCAGCTCCGGAGCCACAGGGGTAGCCGACCCGCGCAGCGGGAGCGGGGGGTCCTCGATGTGGCGGCGCATCAGGACGTAGGGGCCGTCGGCCTCCCCGAAGGGCGGGTCCCCGCTCAGCAGCGCGTACAGCACGCACCCCAGTGCGTACAGATCGCACCGGGCGTCCACGTGCTCGCCCCGCCACTGCTCGGGTGCCATGTACGGCGGGCTGCCGAAGATCCGGCCGGTCACCGTCCACCCGGCCGTGGCGTCCGAGGAGTGCGCGATGCCGAAGTCGCAGATCTTCAGCCGGCCCCCGGGCAGCAGGAAGAGGTTGGCGGGCTTCAGGTCCCGGTGGATCACCGACCGCTCGTGCGCGGCGGCCAGCGCCTCCGCGGTCTGCGCGGCCAGTTCCAGCGCGACCTCCACCGGCAGCCCGCCCGGCGCCCGGGCCAGGGCGCTGCGCAGGTCCTCGCCCGCGAGCAGCTCCATCACGATGAAGAGCCGGCCGTCCTCCTGGCCCACGTCGTGCACCACCGTGATCCCGGGGTGCTGGAGCCGCGCCCCGATGGTGGCCTCGCGCCGGAAGCGGGCGACCAGCTCGTCGTCCGTGGCGGCTTCCAGCAGCACCTTCACCGCCACCGGGCGTTCGAGCGCCGTGTCGTGCGCCTGCCACACCTCGCCCATGCCGCCCTGGCCGAGCCGCCGGTCGAGGCGGTACCGGCCCGCCAGCTGATCCCCCACCCGCACCGCGAATGCCCCCTGACCTCACGTCAACGACGTTGCTACAGGGGGCATTCTGTACTGCCGAGTGAACAACCGGGGATCGCTCGGCGGCCGTTACCGTCCGGGCCGGCGTCCGATCTTGTTGCCCAGCCACACCAGTGGGTCGTACTTGCGGTCCACGGCCCGCTCCTTCAGCGGGATCAGGGCGTTGTCAGTGATCTTGATGCCCTCCGGGCAGACCTCCGTGCAGCACTTGGTGATGTTGCAGAGGCCGAGACCGTGTTCCTCCTGGGCCGTGCGCTTGCGGTCCAGTCCCGCCTCGCCCGCCGCGTCCAGCGGGTGCATGTCCAGCTCGGCCACCCGCATCAGGAAGCGCGGACCGGCGAAGGCGGCCTTGTTCTCCTCGTGGTCACGCACCACGTGGCAGGTGTCCTGGCACAGGAAGCACTCGATGCACTTGCGGAACTCCTGCGAGCGCTCCACGTCGATCTGCTGCATCCGGTACTCGCCGGGCGCCACCCCGGCCGGCGGTACGAAGGCCGGGACCTCGCGCGCCTTGCGGTAGTTGAAGGACACGTCCGTCACCAGGTCGCGGACGACCGGGAAGGCCCGCAGCGGGGTCACGGTGACCGTCTCCTCGCGGGAGAAGGTCGACATCCGCGTCATGCACAGCAGCCGCGGCCGCCCGTTGATCTCCGCGCTGCACGAACCGCACTTGCCCGCCTTGCAGTTCCAGCGCACCGCGAGGTCCGAGGCCTGGGTGGCCTGGAGCCGGTGGACGATGTCCAGCACCACCTCCCCGTCGTGCACCTCCACGGTGAAGTCGCGCAGCTCCCCGCCCTCCGCGTCGCCCCGCCAGATCCGGAACGCGGCATCGTAGGTGGTCATCCGTAGAGCTCCTCTTCGGCGAGGTACTTGGCCAGTTCTTCCTTCTCGAAGAGCGCGAGCAGGTCGGATCGGATGGGGTCGGTGCGCATGCGGGTCAGCTCGATCCGGTCCGCCGCCGGATCGGACGGGGCGGGGTCGACCGGCCGGCACAGCAGGTTCACCGGCCGCCAGGACCGCTCCATCGCCGGGCAGTCCTCGCGGGTGTGCCCGCCCCGGCTCTCGGTGCGCTCCAGGGCCGCGCGCGCCACGCATTCGCTGACCAGCAGCATGTTCCGCAGGTCCAGCGCGAGGTGCCAGCCCGGATTGAACTGCCGGTGTCCCTCGACCCCGGCGCGCGAGGCCCGTTCCCGCAGGGACCGGAGCTTGTCCAGGGCTTCGGCCATCTCGCTCTCGCGGCGGATGATGCCGACGAGGTCGTTCATGGTCGTCTGCAGCTCCTGGTGCAGGGTGTACGGGTTCTCCGCGCCCTCGGCGGCGTGGAAGGGGGCCAGCGCCTCCGCGGCAGCCTCGTCCACCCGGGCCTGGTCCACCACCGGGAGCCGGCCCGCCGCGGCGGCCGCGTGCTCCGCGGCGTGCAGCCCGGCCCGGCGGCCGAAGACGAGCAGGTCGGAGAGGGAGTTCCCGCCGAGCCGGTTCGAGCCGTGCATCCCGCCCGCGACCTCGCCGGCGGCGAAGAGGCCGGGCACGCCGACCGTGGCCGCGGTGTCGGAATCGACCGCGATGCCGCCCATCACGTAGTGGCAGGTCGGGCCGACCTCCATCGGCTCGGCCGTGATGTCCACGTCCGCCAGCTCCTTGAACTGGTGGTACATCGAGGGGAGCCGACGCCTGATCCGCTCGGCCGGCATGCGGGTGGACACGTCCAGGAACACCCCGCCGTGCGGGGTCCCGCGCCCGGCCTTGACCTCGGAGTTGATGGCGCGGGCCACCTCGTCGCGGGGGAGCAGCTCGGGAGGGCGCCGGTTGTGGTCGGGGTCCTCGTACCAGCGGTCGCCCTCCTCCTCGGACTCCGCGTACTTCTCCTTGAAGACGTCCGGGACGTAGTCGAACATGAACCGCTTGCCCTCGCTGTTGCGCAGCACCCCGCCGTCGCCGCGCACCGACTCGGTGACGAGGATGCCCTTCACCGACGGCGGCCAGACCATGCCGGTCGGATGGAACTGCACGAACTCCATGTTCAGCAGCGGCGCCCCCGCGAGCAGGGCCAGCGCGTGGCCGTCGCCCGTGTACTCCCAGGAGTTCGAGGTGGTCTTGAAGGACTTTCCGATGCCACCCGTCGACAGCACGACCGCCGGGGCCTCCAGGACGAAGAAGCGGCCGGTCTCGCGCTCGTAGCAGAAGGCGCCCGCCACCTTCTGCCCGTCCTTGAGGATCCGGGTGACCGTGCACTCCTGGAAGACCTTGAGCCGGGCCTCGTGGTCCCCGTACTCCTCGAAGTCCTGCTGCTGGAGCTGGACGATCTTCTGCTGGAGGGTGCGGATCAGCTCGAGGCCGGTCCGGTCGCCGACGTGCGCCAGACGCGGGTACTCGTGCCCGCCGAAGTTGCGCTGCGAGATCTTCCCGTCGGGCGTCCGGTCGAAGAGCGCGCCCCAGGTCTCCAGTTCCCAGACCCGGTCCGGGGCCTCCTTGGCGTGCAGCTCGGCCATCCGCCACTGGTTGAGGAACTTGCCGCCGCGCATGGTGTCGCGGAAGTGCACCTGCCAGTTGTCGCCCTCGTTGACGTTGCCCATGGAGGCGGCGATGCCGCCCTCCGCCATCACGGTGTGGGCCTTGCCGAAGAGGGACTTGCAGATCACGGCCGTCCGGGCGCCGCGCTCCCGGGCCTCGATCGCGGCCCGCAGCCCGGCGCCGCCCGCACCGACCACTACCACGTCCCACTGCTGCCGTTCCACTTGAGCCATCTCAGAAGATCCTCGGGTCGTCGAAAGCGCCGCTGGCCAGCAGGTACACGTAGAAGTCGCACGCGGCGACGCTGATCAGCGACGCCCACGCCAGCTGCATGTGGCGGGTGTTGAGCCTGCTGATCCAGCCCCACAGGCGGTAGCGCACCGGATGCCGGGAGAAGTGCTTGAGGCGGCCGCCCATGATGTGCCGGCAGGAGTGGCAGGACAGCGTGTAGGCCCAGATCAGCGTGATGTTGACGAGGAACAGCAGCGTCCCGAGGCCCATGTGGCCCCACGCGTACCGGTCGTCGCGGAAGGTCAGCACGGTGTCGTAGGTGAGGATGCCCGCGACCGGCACCGCCGCGTAGAAGAAGTAGCGGTGCATGTTCTGGAGGATCAGCGGGAACCGGGTCTCACCGCTGTACGAGGCGTGCGGTTCGGCGACGGCGCAGGCGGGCGGCGAGGCCCAGAAGCCCCGGTAGTACGCCTTGCGGTAGTAGTAGCAGGTCAGCCGGAAACCGAGCGGGAAGACCAGGATGAGCAGCGCGGGGGACAGGCCCCACCAGCTGCCGAAGAGGTCGAGGTTCGGTCCGCCGCGCATCTCCTGGCAGTTCTCCGCCAGGCAGGGGGAGTAGAAGGGGGAGACGTACGGGGCCGCGTAGTAGTCGGCGTCGGCGAAGGCCCGCCACGTCGAGTAGACGATGAAGGCGAGCAGCCCGGCCGCGGTGCCGGCGGGGGCCAGCCACCACCGGTCGGTGCGCAGGTGCCGGGCCGCGATCGCGGCCCGCGAGGCGCCGTGGACGCCGCCGGGCCGTGGGGAGGGTGGGCCGAGGGGAGGGGTCGAGGTGCTGCCTGTGGCCAAGGGGGACTCCGGGTGGAGTGATGAGGGGTGGCCCAGGAGACCCGGCCGCCGTCACTGGGGTGGCCGGGTCTGGTGGGGTGTGCGTCGGGTGCGGGTCAGGGCGCGCGGCGGTCGCGGACGCCGAGTCCCTCGTCGTCGGAATCCGTCCACAGCGAGCTGTCGTACGGGGTGTCCGGGACGCCGACCATCGGGCCCCGGTTCGCAGGCCCGGGGGTGTCCGGTGCCTGCCGGGCGACGTCCTGTTCGAGTCGCTCCACGGAACGGACCAACTCGTTCAGGTTGCGCCGTACGGCTGTCAGATCATCGTTCAGGGACATGACTTGCCCTCACTTCCGCAGGTGCGGTGGCAACGCCCATGTGCGCCTGCGAGTGTCGCGCCTCGCGTCCCCGGTTGTGAAGGGACGTGCAGCGATTGCGGGCGCGCAGGCGCGATCCGTGCGCCCTCCCCGTCCCCATTTTCGTCCCTCTTACGGGGGAACGCCTCCTCGGAACACGCACCGGATTGGTCCGCACGGGTGGGGTTGACGGCGTGGCGAGGGCCCGCTGCGGCGGGTCCGGCGAGGTGTCGATTTCAGTGGGTTTCGGCACCCAGTGTGATCAGCTCCATATACCGCCGAACGTGATCAAGCCCCCCCCCTTCTCACGCCCCGCTCCGCCCACGCCCCGCCCCGGAGGTACCACCCATGTCCCAGAGAAGGCGCAGGTCCTTGGCGCTCCTGACCTCGGGAGTTCTTGCACTGCCGCTGCTCACGGGATGCGGCGCGGATGAAGACGAGGGCGGCCCGGCCGCGGCCGGTCAGGACATCGCGGCGGCGACCCGCGACAAGGTCGCCGACGGCGGGGTGCTGCGCTGGGCCGTGGACGCCCTGCCCGGCACCCTCAACACCTTCCAGGCCGACGCGGACGCCACCACCCACCGGATCGCCGGAGCGGTGCTGCCCCAGCTGTTCGTGCTGAACGGCAAGGGGCGCCCGGTGGCCAATCCCGACTACCTGGAGAAGGCCCAGGTCGTCGAGCGGGAGCCCAAGCAGGTCGTCCTGTACAAGCTCAACCAGCAGGCGGTGTGGAGCGACGGCCGGGAGATCGGCGCCGCCGACTTCGTCGCCCAGTGGCGGGCTCTGAACGGCAAGGACTCGGCCTACTGGACCGCGCGCAACGCCGGCTACGACCGGATCGAGAAGATCGAGCGCGGCAAGACGGACCTCGAGGTCAAGGTCACCTTCGTCAGGCCGTACGCCGACTGGCGCTCCCTCTTCTCCCCGCTCTACCCCAAGCAGGTCACCGGGACCCCGGAAGCCTTCAACGAAGGTGCCCGGGGCACCCTCAAGGTCACCGCGGGCCCCTTCGGACTCGGCGCCATCGACAAGAAGACGGGCACCGCCGCCCTGACCCGCAACCCGCGCTGGTGGGGCGCCCCCGCCAAGCTCGACTCCCTGGTCCTGACCGCCGTGCCCCGGGCCGAGCGCCCGGCCGCGCTGGCCGCCGGCAAGCTCGACCTCGCGGAGATCGACCGCACGGGCGCCGACCGGATCGCACTGGCCCGCCGCGAGGCCGCCAAGGCCGACGGGGCCCACGGGCCCGGCGCCTCCGAGACGGCCGCGCAGGCCACCCTGTCGTGGGCGCTCGCCCACGGCACGGACGAGGCCAAGGCCACGGCCGAGCAGGAGACCCGCAGGAAGCAGGCGGAGGCGGTCAAGCGGTACGCCGAGGAGCAGACCGCCCTGCGCGGCTTCACCGTCCGCAAGTCGCTGGAGCCCGCCTACACCCAGCTCGCCATGAACGGGTCCAGCGGACCCCTCGCCGACGAGCGCGTCCGCCGGGCCGTGGCCCGCGCCCTGGACCGCCAGGCCCTCGCCGACCTCGTCCTCAAGCCGCTCGGCCTGCCCGCGAAGCCCGTGGGCAGCCACTTGGCGCTGGCCGGACAGCAGGCGTACGCCGACAACAGCGACGCCCTCGGGGGCCAGGACACCCAGGCCGCGCAGGCCCTGCTCGCGGACGCCGGCTGGCGCCGGGGCGGCAAGATCACCGAGCCGAACGGCGCGAAGGCGGGCGCCGAGGCCGCGAAGGAGCAGGACGACGGCAAGACGCCGGCCGGTCCCGGCACCGGCAACGACGGCCTCTACATCGTCGGCCAGGACGAGCGCAACGGCGACGACAAGCCCCCGGCCCGGGCCGGGGCGGCCCTGAAGGCGGACCACCCGGACCACCCCGACGGCCGCCCCGAGGGCCCCGAGGACCCGGCGGGCATCGGACTGCCCGAAGGCCCGTACGGCCGCGACGGGGACGTCGCCGACACCGACGCCCTCGCCCACCCGGCACAGCCCTCCCCGGTGCTCGCCCCCGGGCCCTTCGCGGCCGGCCAGGAACAACTGCTGCGCACCCAGGCCGCCCAGGCCGCCCAGGCCGCCGCGGCGGACGCGGTGGACGACGGCAAGCGCAGCCCGGCCCTGGACGCCGAGAGCATCGCCGAGGCGGCCGAGGCCGCCGACCCGGGAGCCAAGGCCAGCGTCGCCCCCACCCCCGCCAAGCAGGCCGTACGCACCTCCGGCAACACGCTCGCCAAGGACGGCAAGGCGCTCACCCTGCGCTTCGTCCTGCCGGCCGGACCCGGCTCCGAGGCCCTGCGCACCGTCGGCGAGCGGATCTCGCAGATGCTGCAGAAGCTCGGCGTACGGACCGAACTGACCAAGGTGGCCGACGAGAGCTTCTTCAAGGACCACATCGCCTCGGGCCAGTACGACCTGGCCCTGTACTCCTGGCCCGCGACCGCCTACCCGGCCACGGACGCCCGGCCGATCTTCGCGAAGCCGGAGCCGGCCGCCGACGGCTCGCTCCTGGTCGAGCAGAACTACACGCGGGTCGGTACCGACCACATCGACCAGCTCTTCGACCAGGCGGCCGGGGAACTGGACGAGGAGGAGTCCCGCAATCTGATGCGCAAGGCGGACGCCCGGATCTGGGCCGCGGCCGGCTCCATCCCTCTCTACCAGCGCCCCGAGCTGGTGGCCGTGAAGCCGAGCCTGGTCAACGCCGGAGCCTTCGGCCTGGGGGCGCCGCGCTACCAGGACATCGGCTGGCAGAAGGCGCCGACGGCCAAGGACAAGAAGAAGTAGCCCGGAAGACCGAAGGGGCGGGGGAGCCGGAGGAGAAGTCGGGACGAAGAGGTCGTGACCGTCAGGTTCCCGCCAGATTGAGTCTTCGGTCACAACCTCAGAAGTGACTCAAGTCCCTTGCCCGCCGGAGTACCCGGCGGGCAAGGTCGTGCGTACCCGTTGACCCGCGTGTATTCAGGCACTGGCGACGGCCGGGACCCCCCACCCTTTCCCCGGCCCGGCTCAGTCGTCCAGCCCCTTGACAGACCCCCCGGCGGGCACTTCCCGTCATTCGACGTAGGATGGGGTAAGGCCGTGGCAGGTTTTCCGCCCGGCCGAGGCTCGCGTGCCGGACCGTACGCGTCGCCATCCACGATCCCGGGAGAAGCGCCGAAGTGCCCACGCGCCACGACATCCGTAACGTCGCCATCGTCGCCCACGTCGACCATGGCAAGACGACCATCGTCGATGCCATGCTCAAGCAGGCCGGTGCCTTCGCCGCCCACCAGCACCTCGACGACCGCATGATGGACTCGAACGACCTGGAGCGTGAGAAGGGCATCACGATCCTCGCCAAGAACACGGCGGTGAAGTACCACCCGAAGGACGGGTCGGCCCCGATCACGATCAACATCATCGACACCCCCGGCCACGCCGACTTCGGTGGTGAGGTCGAGCGCGGCCTGTCGATGGTCGACGCCGTCGTCCTGCTGGTGGACGCCTCCGAGGGTCCGCTGCCCCAGACCCGCTTCGTCCTGCGCAAGGCCCTGCAGGCGAAGATGCCGGTCATCCTCTGCATCAACAAGACGGACCGTCCGGACTCCCGGATCGACGAGGTCGTCAACGAGACGTACGACCTCTTCCTCGACCTGGACGCCGACGAGGAGCAGATCGAGTTCCCGATCGTCTACGCCTGCGGCCGTGACGGCGTCGCCTCGCTGACCAAGCCGGAGGACGGCACCGTCCCCGCGGACAGCGACAGCCTGGAGCCCTTCTTCTCCACCATCCTGGCCCACGTGCCGGCCCCGGTGTACGACGAGGAGGCCCCCCTCCAGGCCCACGTCACCAACCTGGACGCCGACAACTTCCTCGGCCGCATCGCGCTGGTGCGCGTCGAGCAGGGTGAGCTCCGCAAGGGCCAGACCGTCGCGTGGATCAAGCGTGACGGCAGCATCTCCAACGTCCGCATCACCGAGCTGATGATGACCGAGGCGCTCACCCGCAAGCCGGCCGAGGTGGCGGGCCCGGGTGACATCTGCGCGGTCGCCGGTTTCCCCGAGATCATGATCGGCGAGACCCTGGCCGACCCGGAGAACCCGATCGCGCTCCCGCTGATCTCGGTCGACGAGCCGGCGATCTCCATGACCATCGGTACGAACACCTCCCCGATGGTCGGCCGCGGCGGCAGCGGCAAGGGCGCGGACGCCAAGTCCGCGGTCAAGGACCGCAAGGTCACCGCCCGCCAGGTCAAGGACCGTCTGGACCGCGAGCTGATCGGTAACGTCTCGCTCCGCGTGCTCGACACCGAGCGTCCGGACGCCTGGGAGGTCCAGGGCCGTGGTGAGCTCGCGCTCGCCATCCTGGTCGAGCAGATGCGCCGCGAGGGCTTCGAGCTGACCATCGGCAAGCCGCAGGTCGTCACGCAGGAGATCGACGGCAAGGTGCACGAGCCGGTCGAGCGCATGACGGTCGACGTCCCCGAGGAGCACATGGGTGCGGTCACGCAGCTCATGGGCGTCCGCAAGGGCCGCATGGACAACATGTCGAACCACGGCTCCGGCTGGGTCCGCATGGAGTTCGTCGTCCCGTCGCGCGGTCTCATCGGCTTCCGTACCGAGTTCCTCACCGGTACGCGCGGCACGGGCATCGCCCACTCGATCCACGAGGGCCACGAGCCGTGGTTCGGCCCGCTGGTGACCCGTAACAACGGTTCCCTGGTCGCCGACCGCGCCGGTTCGGTCACGCCGTTCGCGATGATCAACCTGCAGGAGCGCGGCGTCCTGTTCACGGAGCCCGGCACCGAGGTGTACGAGGGCATGATCGTCGGCGAGAACTCGCGCTCCGACGACATGGACGTGAACATCACCAAGGAGAAGAAGCTCACCAACATGCGTGCGGCTTCCGCGGACAACACCGAGAACGTGGTGCCCCCGCGCAAGCTCTCCCTGGAGCAGTCCCTGGAGTTCTGCCGCGACGACGAGTGCGTCGAGGTGACCCCGGAGGCCGTCCGCATCCGCAAGGTCGTCCTGGACCAGAAGGACCGCTCGCGCACCGCGTCGCGCGCCAAGTCCGGCAAGTAGTCACGGACTAGCCGGGTGGGACCCACGTCACACCTGGGCCCTGCCTGACGGCAGCTTTTACGGGCAGCCCCTCCCGTCACGATCATCGTGACGGGAGGGGCTGTTCGCTTTTGTCAAGTGGATTGTTTCCATCCGATGTCCGGATAGCGACCGTGACACTCCGGAAGAAGAGCTAACAGTCCGTTTCGTATGTGTCTGTCTCCTATCAGTTTGTCCGGATTTCGGGTTTTAGCCGTAGTGCGATGTTGTGAAAACGAGACCACTTAAGTGTGGTTTACGGTCTGGCAGTCCCTGAGGATGGCTCCATTGAGCTCGGGTCAATGGGTCACACGCTGTGGGGAGCGGCGACTCACGAGCACACTCGGGACACCGGTACTCATCGCCGTCAGGGGTGTCGGCGAAACACACCTGTGTCCTTCACATCAGACAGTGGACTCATGAGGAGGAAACCCATGCGCGGTGCCAAGAGCGCCAAGTGGGTAACGGGCGCCATCGTCGTCGCCCTGGCAGCGACTGCCTGTGGCGGCGGTGACGACAAGGCGACCGCGAAGGGTGAGGTCGACCCGAACGGCATCTACTCCGTCGAGGTGGGCGAGCCGGAGAAGCTCCTCCAGCCGGCCGACACGATGGAGTCCAACGGCTCGATCGTCCTGTCCGGCCTGTTCTCGCAGCTGGTCGACTACGACGCCGACGGCAAGCTGACGATGGTCAACGCCGAGTCGGTCGAGTCCAAGGACAGCAAGCTCTGGACCGTCAAGCTCAAGCCGGGCTGGACCTTCCACGACGGCACCAAGGTGACCGCCGAGTCCTACGTCAAGGCGTGGAACTGGGCCGCGAACATCAACAACAAGCAGGGCAACGCGTCCTGGTTCGCCGACATCAAGGGCTTCGAGGCGCTGCACCCGGAGGCCGAGGGCGCCAAGCCCACCGCCGAGGCGCTCGAGGGCCTGAAGGTCGTCGACGAGAACTCCTTCACCATCGAGCTCGCCACCGCGGTTCCGTACTTCGCGTACAAGCTCGGCTACGAGGTCTTCTCCCCGCTGCCCGAGTCCTTCTACAAGGACCCCGCGGCCGCCGGTGAGAAGCCGGTCGGCAACGGCCCGTACAAGTTCAAGTCGTGGGAGCACAAGAAGCAGATCGAGCTCACGCGCTTCGACGACTACAAGGGCGAGAACAAGGCGAAGAACGGTGGTGTTCTCCTCAAGAACTACTCCACCGTCGAGACCGCCTACGAGGACCTGAAGTCGGGCAACGTCGACGTCCTGCGCTCGATCGGCCCGAAGGACCTCCCGGTCTACCGCGCCGACCTCGGTGACCGCGCCGTCGACCAGGCGTACTCGGCCATCCAGACCCTGGCCATCGCGTTCTACGCCGACCAGTGGAAGACCCCGAAGCCCGTCGACCCGCGGGTCATCCAGGGCCTCTCGATGGCGATCGACCGCGACACCATCACCAAGACCGTGCTCCAGGGCACCCGCGAGCCGGCCACGGGCTGGGTCGCCAAGGGCGTCCTCGGCTACACGCCGAACGCGACCGGTGACATCACCAAGTTCGACCCCGCGAAGGCCAAGCAGCTCATCGCTGACGGCGGCGGCGTTCCGAACAACGAGATCTCCATCCAGTTCAACTCGGACGGCGGTCACAAGGAGTGGGTCGAGGCTGTCTGCAACAGCATCACCCAGGCCACGGGCGTCAAGTGCGTCGGTGACGCCAAGCCCGACTTCCAGGCCGACCTCCAGGCCCGCAAGTCGAAGCAGGTCAAGTCGATCTACCGCTCCGGCTGGGTCCTCGACTACCCGGTGAACGCGAACTTCATCAGCGACCTGTTCCGCACGGGCGCGGGTGGCAACCAGGGCGGGTTCTCCAACCCGGACCTGGACGCGAAGATCGCCGCGGCCGACAGCGCCGCGACCCTGGACGAGTCCGTGAAGGCCTACCAGGCCGTCGAGAAGGACCTCGTCAACTACATGCCGTCGATCCCCATGTGGTACTACAAGGTCAACGCTGGCTTCTCCGAGAAGGTCCAGAACGTGACGTACGCCCAGGACGGCGACCCGATCCTCGAGGGTGTCGAGGTCAAGAAGTAAGTCCTACCGCGTAATTCCGCTCGAAACGGATGTGGGCCGGCGGGGAGCCGGCCCACATCCGGGCCTATATGCAGCGCCCGGGGGGCCCTTTCGCGACGCAGTGACGATTCGTCACGCGCGTGCGTGGCGAAAGGGCCCGTCCGGCTGCGCCTGCCGCATCTTCTACGGAGGCATGATGGGGCGCTATGTCGCACGACGACTGCTCCAGATGATCCCGGTCTTCTTCGGGACGACCCTGCTCATCTTCATGATGGTTTACAGCCTGCCCGGTGACCCCGTGGCCGGACTCTTCGGGGACAAGGGAACGGACCCCGCCACACTGGCCGCTCTGCGGCACCAGCACGGACTGGACCTCCCGATCTGGGAGCAGTACTACAACTACATCACCGGCATCCTGTTCCACTTCGACTTCGGGCAGCAGATCCGCAGCGGACGTGAGATCACCGATGTCATCGGCAAGGCCTTCCCGGTCACGCTCCAGCTGGCCTTCCTGGCGTTCGCCATCGAGATCGTGCTCGGTCTGACCCTCGGGATCCTCGCCGGCCTCAAGGCCGGCAAGCTGGTCGACAACCTGATCCTGATCCTGACCCTGCTGATCATCTCGATGCCGGTCTTCGTGCTCGGCTTCATCGTCAAGTCGGTGTTCGCGTTCCAGCTCGGCTGGATCTCGCCGAACGTCAGCATCAACGAGACCTGGGGCGAACTGCTCGCACCGGCCATCGTGCTGGGTTCGCTGTCACTGGCCTACGTGGCCCGTCTGACCCGTACCTCGATGGCCGAGAACCTGCGCGCCGACTACGTGCGCACCGCCGTCGCCAAGGGTCTGCCCAAGCGCCGCGTCATCGGTGTGCACCTGATGCGCAACTCGATGATCCCCGTCGTCACCTTCCTGGGCACCGACATCGGCGCCCTCATGGGCGGCGCCGTCGTCACCGAGGGCATCTTCAACGTCAAGGGCGTCGGCGGTCTGATCTACGACTCGATCGTCCGCCGCGAGGGCCTCACCGTGGTCGGTGTCGTCACCGTCCTGGTCGTCGTCTACCTCATAGCCAGCCTTCTCGTCGACCTCCTCTACGCGGTCATGGACCCGAGGATCCGGTATGCCTGACCTGACCCAGACCGAAACCGTGACGGCCGAGACCACCTCGGCGCCCGGCGCCCCCGTGGCCCCGGAGAAGGCCGAGAAGGCGCGCAGCCTCTGGGGCGACGCCTGGGCCGACCTGCGTCGCAACCCGTACTTCGTCGTCTCCTCGGTGCTGATCTTCTTCCTCCTGGTGATCGCCGCCTTCCCGAGCCTGTTCACCAGCGTCGACCCCACCAAGGGCGACCTGGTCCACCACTTCCTCGGCAAGCCGGAGCTCTCCAAGGTCGGTTCGCCCGACTGGCTCGGCTGGGACGGCCAGGGCCGCAGCGTCTACGCGCGCCTCGTCTACGGCACCAGGGCCTCGATCATCGTCGCCGTCTCCGTGACGGCGATCGTCACCGTGATCGGCGGCATCACCGGCATGATCGCCGGCTACTTCGGCGGCATGACCGACGCGATCATGTCGCGCATCACCGACATCTTCTTCGGCATCCCGTTCCTGCTCGGCGCGATGGTCGTCCTCCAGGCCTTCGCCGAGCGCACGGTGTGGACGGTCGTCTTCGCCCTGGCGTTCCTCGGCTGGACGCAGATCAACCGCGTCATGCGCGGCGCGGTCATCACCGTGAAGCAGGCCGACTACGTGCACGCCGCGAAGGCGTTGGGCGCCAGTACCACCCGGATCCTGATCAAGCACATCCTGCCGAACGCCATGGCCCCGGTGATCGTGGTCTCCACGATCGCGCTCGGCGGCTACATCGCGGCCGAGGCGACCCTGTCCTACCTCGGCCTGGGCCTCGCGTCCCCGACCATCTCGTGGGGTGTGGACATCTCGGCGGGTGCCGCGCAGATCCGAGTGGCGCAGCACATCCTGCTGTACCCCTCGATCATGCTCAGCATCACCGTCCTCGCCTTCATCATGCTCGGCGAAGCGGTCCGCAACGCCCTCGACCCGAAGCTGCGCTGAGGAGGGCGTAAGTGATCACCATGGACAACACCTCCAGCGTTCCCTCCCCGCGTGACGGGGAACCGCAGACGCCGCTTCTCGAAGTGCGCGACCTGCACGTCGAGTTCCACACCCGCGACGGTGTGGCCAAGGCCGTCAACGGCGTCAACTACAGCGTGAGCGCCGGCGAGACCCTCGCCGTCCTCGGCGAGTCCGGCTCCGGCAAGTCCGTGACGGCGCAGGCCATCATGGGCATCCTCGACATGCCCCCCGGCAAGATCCCGCAGGGCGAGATCTTCTTCCGCGGCCAGGACATGCTCAAGATGAGCTTCGAGGAGCGGCGCAAGCTGCGCGGCCGGAAGATCGCCATGATCTTCCAGGACGCGCTGTCCTCGCTGAACCCGGTGCTCACCGTCGGCTACCAGCTGGGCGAGATGTTCCGCGTCCACCAGGGGCTGTCGAAGAAGGAAGCCCGCCTCAAGGCCATCGAGCTGATGGACAAGGTCAAGATCCCGGCGGCGAAGGAGCGGGTGGACGACTACCCGCACCACTTCTCCGGCGGTATGCGCCAGCGCATCATGATCGCCATGGCGATCGCGCTGGAGCCGGACCTGATCATCGCGGACGAGCCGACCACGGCCCTGGACGTCACCGTCCAGGCCCAGGTCATGGACCTCCTCGCGGAGCTCCAGCGCGAGCTGAACATGGGCCTGATCCTGATCACCCACGACCTCGGCGTGGTCGCCGACGTCGCGGACAAGATCGCGGTCATGTACGCCGGCCGGATCGTCGAGACCGCCCCGGTCCACGAGATCTACAAGCGCCCGGCGCACCCGTACACGCGCGGCCTGCTCGACTCGATCCCGCGCCTGGACCAGAAGGGCCAGGAACTCTTCGCGATCAAGGGCCTGCCGCCCAACCTGCTGCGCCTGCCCACCGGCTGCTCGTTCAACCCGCGCTGCACCGTGGCGCAGGACGTCTGCCGGACGGACATCCCCCTGCTCCAGCCCGTCAGCGAGCAGGACGGCACCGAACTGGTCGGCCGCCACAGCGCGTGCCACTTCTGGAAGGAGCAGATCCATGGCTGAGCTCACCAAGAACGCCCCCGAGCGCGAGCCGATCCTCCAGGTCCGGGGCCTGGTCAAGCACTTCCCGCTGACCCAGGGCATCCTGTTCAAGAAGCAGGTCGGCGCGGTCAAGGCCGTCGACGGCATCTCCTTCGACCTGTACCGCGGCGAGACCCTCGGCATCGTCGGCGAGTCCGGCTGCGGCAAGTCCACGGTCGCCAAGCTCCTGATGAACCTGGAGCGCGCCACCGCGGGCGAGGTCTTCTACAAGGGCCAGGACATCACCAAGCTGTCCGGCCGTGCCCTGAAGGCCGTGCGCCGCAACATCCAGATGGTGTTCCAGGACCCGTACACCTCGCTGAACCCGCGCATGACGGTCGGCGACATCATCGGCGAGACCTACGACATCCACCCCGAGGTGGCTCCCAAGGGCGACCGGCGCCGCAAGGTGCAGGAACTCCTGGACGTCGTCGGCCTCAACCCGGAGTACATCAACCGGTACCCGCACCAGTTCTCCGGCGGCCAGCGCCAGCGCATCGGCATCGCCCGCGGCCTCGCGCTCAACCCGGAGATCATCATCTGCGACGAGCCGGTCTCCGCGCTCGACGTGTCGGTGCAGGCCCAGGTCATCAACCTGATGGAGAAGCTCCAGGAGGAGTTCGACCTCTCCTACCTCTTCATCGCGCACGACCTCTCGATCGTCCGGCACATCTCGGACCGCGTGGGCGTCATGTACCTCGGCAAGATGGCCGAGATCGGCACCGACGAGCAGATCTACGAGCACCCGACCCACCCGTACACGCAGGCGCTGCTCTCCGCGGTGCCGGTGCCGGACCCGGAGGCCCGCGAGGGCCGCGAGCGGATCATCCTCACCGGTGACGTCCCCTCGCCGGCCAACCCGCCGTCGGGCTGCCGCTTCCGCACCCGCTGCTGGAAGGCCGAGGAGAAGTGCTCCGTGGAGGAGCCGCTCCTCGCGATCCCGGAGCGCTTCCAGGGCGTCACCTCCCCGGCCGCGCACGAGTCGGCGTGTCACTTCGCGGAGGAGAAGGCCGTACTGGCCGTCTGACCTCCCGCAGGCGACGCACCAGGGCGCCCGGCACCGGATCCTTCCGGCGCCGGGCGCTCCTGCGTGCGCTCCCGCGCCGGTGTGCCCGGATGCGTACGCTGACCCGGCCCCGACGGCCGTCGTGGTCTGATGGCCCGCATGCTGACCGTACGGCCCGCGGGGCCTTCAGACACCGCGGACATCTGCGGGCTCCTCAACGCCGTCGACCGGATCGAGATCGGCCGCCCGGAGACCGACCTGGGCGCCGTGGAGGCCGACCTGCACCACCCCGACGTGGACCTGCGGACCGACTCCTTCCTCGTCTTCCGGAGTGGCCGGCTCCTCGGCTACGCCCTGGTGTGGGCCGACTCCGGCGCCGGCCGCGTCGACTGCCACTTCCGGGTCCTGCCGGGACACCGCGCGGCCGCCGCCCACCTGCTGGACCTGGTGGAGAGCCGGGCCCGCGCGCTCGCCGCCGGAGCCCCGGACGCCTTCCTGTGGCTCGCGCCGGGCAGCGGGCGCACCCTGGACCCCGGCCTGCTGCCCGGCCGCGGCTACCGCACCGTGCGCCGCCACCAGGTGATGACCCGGGCCCTGGACCCGGCCGCCGATCTGCCCCCGTCCGCCCCGGCCGGGCTCACCCTGCGCGCCTGCGACGGGGGCGAGGCGGAGCGCCGCCGCGCCCACGCCCTGGTCGAGGAGACCTTCGCCGAGCACTTCGGGCACGTGGAGCGCGCCTACGAACCCTGGCTGGACCACATCGACGGCCGGGCCCTGGACTGGTCGCTGGTGTGGATCGCCGCGCTGCCCGCACGGGGCGACGTGGGCGTCCTGCTGACCCGCGACGACCGCACCAGCATGGGCTGGCTGAGCCATCTCGGCGTACGGGACGACGTGCGCGGCCGGGGCGTCGGCGGCCATCTGCTGCGCCACGGCTTCGCCGCCTACGCGGCGCGCGGCCGCGCCGTCGTGGGGCTCGGCGTGGACACGGGCAACGAGACGGGCGCGCTCGCGCTGTACGAGGCGCACGGCATGGGGCTGCACTACGCGGTGGACACCTGGGAGCTGGCATTGCACTCGCAGGGGTGACAGGCACGGGACGCGAGGGTGCAATCGGTCCAACGAGGCGTGTGCGGGGACCCTCATAGGGTGACATAGGGCCCTAAGCGAGTCTCGGGATCCAGGAGGAGGCACTCCATGCGCGGAGCCACCCACGCCAAATGGGCCGCATGTGCGGTGGCCGTCGCCCTCGCGGCCACGGCCTGCGGCGGCGGAAGCGACAGCGGCGGAGGCGGCGCGGCGGGCATCGTCAGCTCCTCGTGGGGCGACCCGCAGAACCCGCTGGAGCCCGCCAACACCAACGAGGTGCAGGGCGGCAAGGTCCTCGACATGCTCTTCCGGGGCCTCAAGCGCTACGACCCGAAGACGGGCGAGGCCGTCGACATGGTCGCCGAGAAGATCGAGACGACGGACAGCCAGAACTTCACCGTCACCCTGAAGGACGGCTGGAAGTTCAGCAACGACGAGCCGGTCACCGCCCGGTCCTTCGTCGACGCCTGGAACTACGGCGCGGACGTGCGCAACAAGCAGAACAACTCGCCGTTCTTCTCCGACATCGTCGGGTACGCGGATGTCCACCCCGCCTCCGGCGAGCCCAAGGCCAAGACGATGTCCGGACTGGTCGTCAAGGACGACAAGACCTTCACGGTCGCCCTGAAGAACAAGTTCTCCACCTGGCCCGAGACCCTCGGCTACCAGGCCTTCTCGCCCCTGCCCAAGGCCTTCTTCACCGACCACGCCGGCTGGCTGAACAAGCCGGTCGGCAACGGCCCGTACACGGTGGACTCCTACACCAAGGGCACCGGCATGAAGCTGCGCACCTGGGACGCCTACCCCGGCCCGGACAAGGCGCAGAACGGCGGTGTGGACCTGAAGGTCTACACCGACAACAACACCGCCTACACCGACCTGATCTCCGGCAACCTGGACCTCGTCGACGACATCCCGGCCCAGCAGCTGAAGAACGTCGCGAACGACCTCGGCGACCGCTACATCAACCAGCCGGCCCTCATCATCCAGACCCTCACCTTCCCGCTGTACGACCCGCAGTGGAACAAGGAGGGCATGGAGAAGGTCCGCCGGGGCATCTCCATGGCGATCAACCGCGACGAGATCACCAAGCAGATCTTCCGGGAGACCCGCACCCCGGCCAAGGACTGGACCTCCCCGGCGCTCGGCGAGAAGGGCGGCTTCTCCGCCACCGCCTGCGGCGAGGCCTGCTCCTTCAACCCCGCCGAGGCCAAGAAGCTCATCCAGGAGGCCGGCGGACTGCCCGGCGGGAAGGTCACGTTGACGTCCAACGTCGACACCGGCTCGCACCGCGAGTGGATGGACGCCGTCTGCAACAGCATCAACAACGCGATCGGCGAGGGCCCGGTCTGCACGGTCAACCCGGTCGGCACCTTCGCCGACTTCCGCAACCAGCAGAGCGGATACAAGCTGACCGGCCCCTTCCGCTCCGGCTGGCAGGCCGACTACCCCCTGATCCAGAACTTCCTCCAGCCCCTCTACTACACCGGGGCCTCCTCCAACTACGGGAAGTTCAGCAACGCGGACTTCGACAAGCTCGTCGACGAGGCCAACCAGGAGAGCGACGCGGCCAAGGCCGTCGCGAAGTTCCAGGACTCCGAGAAGATCCTCGCCGCACAGATGCCGTCCATCCCGCTCTGGTACCAGAACGGCAGCGCGGGCTACGCCGAGCGGCTCTCGGACGTGGCGCTCAACCAGTTCAGCGTCCCCGTGTACGACCAGATCAAGGTCAGCTGACCCTCGTTTCGGATCGATCCTGGAGCAGTCCATGGGACGTTATGTGATCCGGCGGCTGCTCCAGATGATCCCGGTGTTCATCGGCAGCACGTTCCTGATCTTCTTCATGGTGTACGCGCTCGGTGACCCGGTCGCGGCCCTCTTCGGCGACAAGGCGCCCGACCCCGCCACCGCCGCGCGCATCCGCAAGGACCTCTACCTCGACCAGCCCCTGTGGAAGCAGTACGTCCACTACATGGGCCAGATCTTCCAGGGCGACTTCGGCACGGCCTTCAACGGGCAGCCGGTCACCGAGCTGATGGCCAGTGCCTTCCCCGTCACCCTGCGTCTGACCATCGTCGCGATCTTCTTCGAGATCGTCATCGGCATCACCCTCGGCGTGGTCAGCGGCCTGCGCCGCGGCAAGTCCGTCGACACCTCCGTGCTGGTGCTCACCCTCGTCGTCATCTCCGTGCCGACGTTCGTGACCGGCTATCTGCTCCAGTACCTCTTCGGCGTCAAATGGGGCTGGGTCCGGCCCACCGTCTCCCCGGACGCCCCCTTCAGCGAGCTGATCCTGCCGGGCATCGTGCTCGCGCTGGTCTCCCTCGCCTACGTCACCCGGCTCTCGCGCACCTCCATCGCCGAGAACGTCAAGGCCGACTACGTGCGCACCGCGACCGCCAAGGGCCTGCCGCGCCGCCGGGTCGTGACCCGCCACCTGCTGCGCAACTCGCTCATCCCCGTCGTCACCTTCATCGGCACCGACATCGGCGCCCTGATGGGCGGCGCCATCGTCACCGAGCGGATCTTCAACATCCACGGCGTCGGATACCAGCTCTACCAGGGGATCCTGCGCAACAACTCCCCGACCGTGGTCGGCTTCGTGACCATCCTCGTCATCGTCTTCCTGCTGGCGAACCTGCTCGTCGACCTGCTCTACGCGGTCCTGGACCCGAGGATCCGTTATGCCTGACCCCGAGCGTCCCGAAGGGCCCGGCGGCTACGACCCCGTCGGGCCCCGTCCGCGCGAGGCGGTCTCCCCGACCGGTCAGGGAGGACCCATGGATCTGGCCCTGGAGGAGGCCGAGAGCGTCGAGGGCATCGAGAGGACCGGCTCACGGGGCGGGTCCGGCCCCGGCGAGAAGCCCCGCTCCCTGTGGTCCGACGCATGGCACCAGCTGCGCCGCAACCCCGTCTTCGTCGTCTCCTCGCTGATGATCCTCTTCCTCGTGATCATCTCGATCTGGCCGCAGCTCATCGCGAGCGGCGACCCGCTGCGGTGCGACCTGTCCAAGTCGCAGCAGGGCTCCTCCCCGGGCCACCCCTTCGGCTACGACACCCAGGGCTGCGACGTGTACACCCGTACCGTGTACGGGGCCCGCGCCTCCATCACCGTGGGCGTCTGCGCCACCCTCGGCGCCGCCCTGCTCGGCTCGGTGCTCGGAGGGCTCGCAGGCTTCTTCGGCGGCTGGGGCGACGCGCTGCTCTCCCGGGTCGCCGACATCTTCTTCGGCATCCCCGTCGTCCTCGGCGGCCTGGTCTTCCTGTCCGTGGTCACCAGCACCACCGTCTGGCCGGTCGTCGGCTTCATCGTGCTCCTCGGCTGGCCGCAGATCGCCCGCATCGGCCGCGGCTCCGTCATCACCGCCAAACAGAACGACTACGTCCAGGCCGCCCGGGCGCTCGGCGCCGGCAACGGCCGCATGATGC
Organism: Streptomyces sp. NPDC006544; assembly: GCF_040611715.1. Lineage (NCBI taxonomy): Bacteria > Bacillati > Actinomycetota > Actinomycetes > Kitasatosporales > Streptomycetaceae > Streptomyces > Streptomyces sp. NPDC006544. Next base: position 20,643 of record NZ_JBEXOV010000100.1, read on the forward strand.
TCCGGCACGTGGCGCCCAACGCCATCGCCCCCGTCATCGTCGTCGCCACCATCGCGCTGGGCACGTACATCGCCCTGGAGGCCACCCTGTCCTTCCTCGGCGTCGGCCTGCGCCCGCCCACCGTCTCCTGGGGCATCGACATCTCCAACGCCGCCCCGCAGATCCGCAACGCCCCGCACATGCTGCTCTGGCCGGCCGGCGCGCTGAGCCTGACCGTGCTCGCCTTCATCATGCTCGGCGACGCGGTACGCGACGCCCTCGACCCCAAGCTGCGCTGAGGAGCCCCCGCACATGCTGCTCGAAGTGCGCGACCTGCACGTGGAGTTCACGACACGCGACGGTGTCGCCAAGGCCGTCAACGGCGTCGACTACTCGGTGGCCGAAGGCGAGACGCTGGCCGTGCTCGGCGAGTCGGGCTCCGGCAAGTCGGTCACCGCCCAGGCCGTGATGGGCATCCTCGACGTGCCGCCGGGCCGGATCGCGGGCGGCGAGATCCTCTTCAAGGGCAGGGACCTCCTCAAGATGAAGGAGGAGGAGCGCCGGAAGGTCCGCGGCGCCGAGATGGCGATGATCTTCCAGGACGCGCTCTCCTCCCTGAACCCGGTCCTCAGCGTGGGCGCGCAGCTCGGCGAGATGTACGAGATCCACCGCGGGATGTCCCGCAAGGACGCCCGGGCCAAGGCCGTCGAGCTGATGGACCGCGTGAAGATCCCGGCGGCCAGGGAGCGGGTGGGGGACTATCCGCACCAGTTCTCCGGCGGCATGCGCCAGCGCATCATGATCGCCATGGCGATGGCACTGGAACCCTCGCTGATCATCGCGGACGAGCCGACCACGGCCCTGGACGTCACCGTCCAGGCCCAGGTCATGGACCTCCTCGCGGAGCTCCAGCGCGAGCTCAACATGGGCCTGATCCTGATCACCCACGACCTCGGCGTCGTCGCCGACGTCGCGGACAAGATCGCGGTCATGTACGCCGGCCGGATCGTCGAGACCGCCCCCGTCCACGAGATCTACGCCGCGCCCGCACACCCGTACACGCGCGGCCTGCTCGACTCGATCCCGCGCCTGGACCAGAAGGGCCAGGAGCTCTACGCGATCAAGGGCCTGCCGCCCAACCTGCTCGCCATCCCGCCCGGCTGCGCCTTCAACCCGCGCTGCCCGATGGCGCGGGCCGCCTGCCGCGCCGAGGTCCCGCCGCTGGCCGAGGTCGCGCCCGAGCGCGCCAGCGCCTGCTTCTTCTGGAAGGAGTGCCTCGGTGGCTGAGTCCCAGGGGTCCGCTGAGTCCATCCTCGAAGTGACCGGCCTGGTCAAGCACTACCCGCTGACGCAGGGCATCGTCTTCCGGAAGCAGGTCGGGGCGGTCAAGGCCGTCGACGGGGTCTCCTTCGACCTGCGGGCGGGCGAGACCCTCGGCATCGTGGGGGAGTCGGGCTGCGGCAAGTCCACCGTCGCCAAGTTGCTGGTCAACCTGGAGCGTCCTACGGCGGGCGCGATCAGGTACAAGGGCGAGGACCTCGCCAAGCTGTCCGGCCGGGCCCTGAAGGCCGTCCGCCGCAACATCCAGATGGTCTTCCAGGACCCGTACACCTCGCTGAACCCGCGCATGACGGTCGGCGACATCATCGGGGAGCCGTACGACATCCACCCCGAGGTGGCGCCCAGGGGCGAGAGGCGCCGCAAGGTGCGGGAACTGCTCGACGTGGTCGGCCTGAACCCGGAGTACATCAACCGGTACCCGCACCAGTTCTCCGGCGGCCAGCGCCAGCGCATCGGCATCGCCCGCGGCCTCGCCCTCCGGCCGGAGATCATCGTCGCCGACGAGCCGGTCTCCGCGCTCGACGTCTCCGTCCAGGCCCAGGTGATCAACCTCCTGGAACGCCTGCAGAGCGAGTTCAGCCTCTCCTACGTCTTCATCGCGCACGACCTCTCGATCGTCCGGCACATCTCCGACCGGGTCGGCGTCATGTACCTGGGCCGGATCGTCGAGATCGGGACCGACACCCAGATCTACGATCACCCCACCCATCCGTACACCCAGGCCCTGCTGTCCGCGGTCCCGGTGCCGGACCCCCGCGCCCGCGCCCGCCGCGAGCGGATCATCCTCTCCGGCGACGTCCCCTCCCCGGCGAACCCGCCGTCGGGCTGCCGCTTCCGCACCCGCTGCTGGAAGGCCGAGGCCCGGTGCGCGACCGAGGTCCCCCTGCTGGAGATCCCCTCCTTCCTCCCGGGCGGACCGAACGCCCACCCCTCGGCCTGCCACTTCGCGGCCGAGCGCCAGGTGGTGCCGCCGCCGGCGGACACGCCCCCGGCGGGCGCACCCCGGACGGCCGCACCTGCCCCGGGGACACCTCCGCCGGGACCGCCCCCGCAGACGGGACCGCTGACCAAGGAATGAACACCCGGCCCCCGACAGCACTCATTTTTCGCCACAGCTGCGAAGGGCCGGGCAACGTGGTTAACCCAGAGGCAACTTGACCGTTTCTGCCCCGAGATGTGGTCCGGGCAGTCTGAACGGCAGGCGGCCGTGCGGGTGCCGACAGCCGGCCGGGGAGGCGCACAGCCACCCCGGCCGGCGTTCCCATGCCCCCGGACATGCGCGCCGTGCGCCCCTCGTGCTGCCGGAATCGATCGATGCTCTGGTACGGAAAGTTATGATCCGTAGCGCACGGTGGGTATGACTCTGCCGAGCACCGAGTTGCGAGTACGCGTACTGATGTCCGCTCGACGTGGAGGTGAAACGCCGTGGCGCTATCGATCTCGGCCGTGGTGCTGCTGGCAGTCATCGTCTTCCTGCTGGTCCGGCGTTCGGGCCTCAAGACGGGACACGCGGCGGTCTGCGTACTGCTCGGCTTCTATCTGGCGAGCTCGACCATGGCTCCGACGCTCTCGGAGCTCACCTCGAACGTCGCGAGCATGATCAGCGGCCTCAAGCTGTAGACCGCCGGTCCGGCGCTCCGCCGGCCCGTCCGCCCGCCGTACGGCACGTCGCCGTACGGCACACAGTCGTGGGGTCCGCCGCCGTGCGGGGCGGCGCCTTGTGAGGCCGGGGCACCGCGTCCTCGTAGTCTTGCCCCCATGAACGGTCTTCCCGCCCGTCGGCTCCTCCTGGTGCACGCGCACCCGGACGACGAGTCGATCAACAACGGCGTCACCATGGCCAAGTACGCGGCCGAGGGCGCCCACGTCACCTTGGTGACCTGCACGCTCGGCGAGGAGGGCGAGGTCATCCCGCCCGGACTCGCCCATCTGGCGGCCGACCGCGACGACGCCCTCGGCACCCACCGCGTCGGCGAGCTCGCCGCGGCCATGCGCGAACTGGGCGTCGCCGACCACCGTTTCCTCGGCGGCCCCGGCCGCTTCCGGGACTCCGGGATGATGGGCGCCGAGCAGAACCGCCGGCCCGGCGCCTTCTGGTCCGCCGACGTGGACGAGGCCGCCGCGTACCTCGTGGAGGTGATCCGCGAACTGCGGCCCCAGGTCCTCGTCACCTACGACCCGGACGGCGGCTACGGCCACCCCGACCACATCCAGGCCCACCGCGTCGCCACGCGCGCCGCCGAACTGGCCGCGGAGTCCGCGTACCGGCGGGACCTCGGCGAGGCGCACGCGGTCGAGAAGGTCTACTGGAACCGCGTTCCGCGCTCGGTCGTCGAGGAGGGCTTCGCCCGCCTGCGCGCGGCCGCGGGCGCAACGCCCTTCCCGGGACTGGCCCGTCCCGAGGACGTGCCGGGGGTGGTGGCCGACGAGCGGATCACCGCCGAGATCGACGCCGACGAGGCGCTGGTGGCCGCCAAGGCCGCCGCGATGCGCGCCCACGCCACCCAGATCGCCGTGGACGGCCCGTTCTTCGCGCTCTCCAACGACCTCGCCCAGCCGTTGTTCGCCCGCGAGTACTACGAGCTGGCCGCGGGCCGCCCGGGGGCCCCGGCCGGCGAGCGCGAGCGGGACCTCTTCGCGGGGGTGCGGGCATGAGCGGTACGTGGACACCGGGGCGGATCGCCACCGTGCTCGGCCTGTTGGCGGCCGGCGTCGTGACCGGCGTCGCCGGCTGGCTCGTGGTCGACCTGTGGTTCCCGGGCGGGCTCGTGCTGGCCCTGCTCGCCCTCGCGGGACTGTTCCTCGGCGGCCGGATCGCCCTCGGGACCGGCATCGGGTTGGGGGCGGGCGCGGCCGGCTGGTTCCTCGCCTACGTGATCCTCAGCGTCCCGCGGCCGGAAGGGGACTTCCTGCTCAGTTCGTCCGGAATCGGCATGTACGCCTACCTTTTGGGCGGGGTGGTGCTCGCTGTGATGTGCGCCACGGTCAGGGGTCCGGGGGACCGGCCGGTTTCGGCCGCCGGGCCCCGCAAGTGACGGGCCGTCGGAGCGATCCGAGACCGTGACGAGCTGCCCGGCAGGCGGCCTGACGGAGGCTCGGCAGGGCCTCGGCGGGCGGCCGCCACCCGCCGGGCGGGGCCCCGGCGGGCGCCCGGAGAGGGTGTGGGGGGAGTCAAGAGGAACCCTTCGTTCCCGGTGGCCGGGTGCGCGCGGGCGGCGGCCAGTATGGTGGACGGGCCGCCGAGCTGCCCGCGCACGGTATGACGGGCGGCGGAGCCAACCGGGAGAACCTGCCTTGAGTCGTGAAACTGACAGTCCGTCCGCCGGGCCCAACGGGCGCGGTGGAGCCGCCTACCCCTCGGGCACGCCGCCGTATGGAACCGGCCAGAATCCGTCCACGACTGTGCCGCTGGGACCTGGCGCGGCGACCACCCCGGAGGAGAGTCCTGTGACCGCCAAGCCCGCCAAGCCGTCCGCGCCCGATTCCGACGGGCCGAAGACGGAGACCACCCTGACGACCCGGATCCGGATCAACATCCCCGGATCGCGGCCGATTCCGCCCGTGGTCGTACGCAAGCCCATGCCCGAGGCCGAAGCCGAGCCGGAGCCCGCACCGGCCCCCGCCCCGGAGCCGGCGCCCGAGCCGGCCGCGGCCGAGGACTCGCCGAGCAACTGGTTCGCGCCGCGCAAGGCCGCGCCGGCCCCGCCGACCCCGCCGCACGGCCAGGCTCCGGCCCAGGCACCTCACCCGACGGCGGGAGCGGCGCCCGGGGGGAGTGCCGCTCCGCGCTTCGACACGCCCGCACACGGCTTCGCCCAGCCCCCGGCGGGCCCGCGCCCGGGCGCCCCGACCGGCCCCGGCGCCGGACCGGGCCCCCGACCGGGCCAGGGGCAGGCCCCCGGC
>NZ_JBEXOV010000101.1:0-24410 GCF_040611715.1 Streptomyces sp. NPDC006544
CTGCACACGCTGCGCAAGATGGTCACCGGCAAGGCGGTCACCACGGACGCGGTCACCGTGCGGCAGGTGGAACGCGAGCGCTGGTCGGCCTCCGCGCCTACACCGGCTCCCGGCTCCCGGGCTGCGGGCTGCGGGCTGCGGGCTGCGGGCTGCGGGCTGCGGGCTGCGGAAGGCTTCGCGGGCCCTCCCGGTACGCGAAAAAGGGCCGGGCCCGGTGCCCCCGAAGGGGAACCGGGCCCGGCCCGACCGTCTGCCGACGGGTACCGCTTAGTTGTCGTCCTCGTCGATCAGGAAGCCCCGCATGGGAGACGGCGCCTGCTGCATCGGCTGCGGAGCGACCGGTCGCACCGGAGCCATCGGCTGCGTCATCGCCGGGGACATCTGCTGCTGGTTCCCGTAGGACGGGGCCATCGGCGACGGACCGCCCATGGGCGACGGGCCACCCATCGACGGGCCACCCATGGAGTGCATCGCACCGGCCGGGGCCATCGACGGGGACGGCGACGGCGGCAGCGCGGGACCGGCGGGGTTCCGCGGCGGAGCCAGCGAGTCGTCGGCCTGGGTCTCCAGCTGGCGCAGCTGCGACTCGAGGTAGGACTTCAGACGGGTCCGGTACTCGCGCTCGAAGCCTCGCAGGTCCTCGACCTTGCGCTCCAGCGTGGCGCGGGCGGACTCCAGGGAGCCCATCGCGACGCGGTGCTTCTCCTGCGCGTCCCGCTCCAGCGCGTCGGCCTTGGCGCGGGCGTCCCGCTCCAGGCCCTCGGCGCGCGAACGGGCCTCGCCGACGATCTTGTTGGCCTCGGAACGGGCCTCCGCGATCGCCTGGTCGGCGGTCTGCTGCGCGAGCGAGAGGACGCGGGCGGCGCTGTCTCCACCGGGGCCCTGCTGCGGGAGCTGCTGCGGCTGCTGCTGGTGCATCTGCTGGCCCATGGGCTGCATCTGCCCCATCGGCTGCATCTGCTGGCCCATCGGCTGGCCGAGCGGGTTCTGGCCACCCATGGACTGCTGCTGCATGGGGTTGCCCATCGGGCCGGGGCCCTGCTGGCCCATGCCCTGCTGGCCCATCTGCTGCTGGCCCATCTGCTGCTGGTTGCCCATGCCGTGCTGCTGCATGGGGCCGCCCATCGGGCCCTGACCCTGCTGGCCGTGGCCGCCGGGGCCGGCCGACAGCTGGGGCTGTCCGCCCGGAAGCTGCGGCGGGCCCATCTGGGGCTGCTGCTGCTGCGGCGGGCCGGATATGGCCGCGGGCACGGGGGCACCGGGGCCGCGCTGGTCCTGGGGCTCGGGCTTGCGCATGCCCTGCTGCTGCTGGTTCTGCGCGGCGGCGCGCGTGGCGGCAGCGAGCTTGGCGCGCAGGTCCTCGTTCTCGCGCAGCAGGCGAGTCAGTTCGGACTCGACCTCGTCGAGGAAGGCATCGACCTCGTCCTCGTCATAGCCTTCTCGGAGGCGGACGGTCGTGAACTGCTTGTTCCGCACGTCCTCGGGAGTCAGCGGCATGTCTTCTTCACCTCTACGTAGTCGTCGGCAGTCGGCAAGACCGTATCGGGACTGTCCCCGCGCCCGCGGGGAAGCTCATCGTTCACACGCTTCTCGCAGCGGTGCTCACGAAACTGATGAGGATGTAAACGATGATCATCAGAACGAAGAAGGACAGGTCGAGTGCCACGCCCCCGAGACGCAACGGCGGGATGAGCCGCCGGAGAAGCTTGAGCGGTGGATCGGTGACAGTGTAGGTGGCCTCAAGAACGACCACCATCGCCTTGCCGGGCGTCCATGAACGTGCGAATTGGAACACGTAGTCCATGACCAGTCGGAAGATCAGGACGCCGAGGAAGCACATCAGCACGATGTAGACGACCTCGAGTGCGACACCCATCCCGCGCTTCCCTCTCCCCGTATCCCGCTCTGTTCCCGGCCCCGTATCTGACGGATCGGTCTAGCTTTGGTTGAAGAACCCGCCCTCCGCGATGCGGGCCTTGTCCTCCGCCGTGACATCGACGTTAGCAGGCGACAGCAGGAACACCTTCTGTGTCACTCGTTCAATGCTGCCGTGCAGACCGAACACGAGACCTGCGGCGAAGTCGACCAGACGCTTCGCGTCCGTGTCGTCCATCTCCGTGAGGTTCATGATCACCGGAGTGCCCTCACGGAAGTGTTCCCCGATGGTACGGGCCTCGTTGTAGGTCCGGGGGTGCAGCGTCGTGATGCGGTACGGCTCCCGCTCGGAGACGACCTTGGGCATGATCACGGGTGCGTTCTTCTCCAGAATCGAGCGTTCGGGTGTGATGGATGCCACGGGGGCAATTCGCGCAGGACGTCCGTTTTCAACCGGAATTGGGAGGGGCTCCCTCTGCGCGGGAGGCTGTGCAACTCGTACCGGTTCGTCCGATACGGGCGTTTGGTGCGAGACGGGTTGCTGTCGCCGACGCTCCCGTTCCGGTTCCGGCTCGGGCTCGAACTCGTCGTCGGGGTCGTACCCCGGGCTGTCGTACCGGTCGTCCTCCACGAGGCCGAGGTAGACCGCCATCTTGCGCATCGCGCCGGCCATTCTCTGAGTCCTCCGCTCTGTGGTGGATCGCCCTGTCGCAGGTGTCTCGCCGTGTCACGAATGTCACCAACTGCCCGCGATCCACGTGGTCTGCCCGCTGATCAGCGGTAATGACCATATTTTCTGCTGTGGTCCGACTTTCTTCGCGACGTTACCCGAGCCGGGGTCTCGCGCCGAGTACCGCAGTGCCGACGCGTACATGTGTCGCACCGGCCGCAACGGCCTGTTCCAGGTCCGCGCTCATTCCGGCCGACACCATCGTGGCAGCAGGATGGTCCGCGCGCAGGCGGGATGACAATTCCACCAACTGCTCGAAGGCGGCTCGTTCGCGTCCCGCGAACCGCCCGGCCAGCGGAGCGACCGTCATGAGTCCGTCGATGCGCAGTCCGGGTGCCGCCGCCACGAGGTCCGCCAGCTCCGCGAGCTGTTCGGCCGCGGCGCCGCCGCGGGCCCCCCGCTCGCCCGACTCGGCGTCGAGGGCGATCTGCACGAGGCAGCCGAGTTCGCGTCCGGCGCCCCGCGCCGCCGCCGAGAGCGCCGTGACGAGCTTCGGCCGGTCGACGGACTGCACGATGTGCGCGTACCCGGCCACGGAACGGACTTTGTTCGTCTGCAACTGACCGACGAAGTGCCAGGTGAGCGGCAGATCCGCACAGGCCGCGGCCTTGGGGGCGGCGTCCTGGTCGCGATTTTCCGCCACGTGACGGACCCCCAGGTCCGCCAGCAGTCGTACGTCGCTCGCCGGGTAGGTCTTGGTGACCACGATGAGGGTCACCTCTTCCCTCGCGCGTCCCGCGGCCGCGCACGCGGCGCCGATCCGCCCCTCCACCCGCGCGAGGTTCTCGGCGAGCTCGGCCTTACGATCCGTCATTCCTCAGTCCAACCAGACATATCCGGCAAGCCGCCCGGTCACCCGGTCGCGGCGGTACGAGAAGTGGTCCCGCGACTCCAGTGTGCAGACCGGGGAACGGTGCGAGTCCACCACCCCCGCCTCGGCGAGCTGCGCGTGCACTCCCGCGACCACGTCGACGGCCGGTGTCCCCCAGCTGGTCTCGGCGTAGGCGGCCGGCACCACGTCGGCGACCGCCGCCCGCATCTCGGCGGGGACCTCGTAGCAGCGCCCGCACACCGCCGGTCCCGTGCGGGCCACCATGCGCGCGGGCTCCGCGCCCAGCGAGACCATCGCCTCGACGGTGGCGGACACGACCCCGGCGACCAGTCCGGGCCGCCCGGCGTGGGCGGCTCCCGCGACGCCGGCGACCGGGTCGGCCAGCAGGACGGGCGTGCAGTCGGCGGTGAGGACCGCGAGGGCGAGCCCCCTCCGGGTGGTGACCAGCGCGTCCACCGCGGGGACGTCCGCGCCGGCGGCCCACGGGCCGTCGACCACGGCGACCTCCCGCCCGTGCACCTGGTTCATCCAGACCACCTGGTCCGGCTCGATGCCCAGGCACTTGGCCGCGGCCGCCCGGTTCGCGCGAACGGCGGCCGGGTCGTCTCCGACCGCGCCGCCGAGGTTGAGCTCTTCGTACGGAACGGCGCTCACCCCGCCCCACCGGTCGGTGAAGGCGAAGTGGGCGCCGCTCTTGCCGTGCTGCTCCAGCGTCACTTCAAGAAGTCCGGGACATCCAGTTCCTCGGCCGGGCTGTCCTGGTACGGGCGGGCCGTCGGGACCTGCGGCGCGGGCGCCTCGGCGACCGGGGCCGGCGCGTGCGCGGGCTCCTCGCGCGGGGTGACCGAACCCAGCCCGCCGAAGGCCGGGCGAACCGGCTCGGCCGAGCGGACCGGAGCCGGGGCCGGCTCCTCACGCTTGGTGGACACGGCGCCGATGACGTTGTCCCGGCGGGCCGGGGGCTGTCCGCCGTCGAACCCGGCCGCGATCACGGTGACCCGCACCTCGTCGCCGAGCGCGTCGTCGATGACGGCGCCGAAGATGATGTTCGCCTCGGGGTGGGCGGCCTCGCTGACCAGCTGCGCGGCCTCGTTGATCTCGAAGAGACCGAGGTCCGAGCCGCCGGAGATGGAGAGCAGCACGCCGCGGGCGCCGTCGATGGACGCCTCCAGCAGCGGCGAGGAGATCGCCATCTCGGCCGCGGCCACCGCGCGGTCGTCGCCGCGGGCCGAGCCGATGCCCATCAGCGCCGAGCCGGCCTCGGACATCACGGACTTGACGTCGGCGAAGTCGAGGTTGATCAGACCGGGGGTGGTGATGAGATCGGTGATGCCCTGGACGCCGGAGAGCAGGACCTGGTCGGCCGACTTGAAGGCGTCGAGCACGCTGACCTGGCGGTCCGAGATGGACAGCAGTCGGTCGTTGGGGATGACGATGAGGGTGTCGACCTGCTCGCGGAGCTGGGCGATGCCGTCCTCCGCCTGGTTCGCGCGGCGACGGCCCTCGAAGGTGAACGGCCGGGTGACCACACCGATCGTCAGGGCGCCGAGCGAGCGGGCGATGTTGGCGACGACGGGTGCGCCGCCGGTGCCGGTGCCGCCGCCCTCTCCGGCGGTCACGAAGACCATGTCGGCCCCCTTGAGGACCTCCTCGATCTCCTCGCGGTGGTCCTCTGCCGCCTTGCGGCCGACATCCGGGTTGGCGCCGGCGCCAAGGCCGCGGGTGAGTTCGCGGCCGACGTCGAGCTTGACGTCGGCGTCGCTCATCAACAGCGCCTGGGCGTCCGTGTTGATGGCGATGAACTCGACGCCCTTGAGACCGACCTCGATCATTCGGTTGATGGCATTGACACCACCGCCGCCGACACCGATGACCTTGATGACTGCGAGGTAGTTCTGCGGTGCTGCCACGTCGAAGGCCTCTCGCCTCGAGTTACGTGTCGTTCGCCTCGCGGGCCTGCGGTGCGACGACTGATGCCGAAATGGGGAACGGTCCGTACGCGCCGACCCGAACCCTAACCCTGAAGTTTAGGGTTATGAGTGTGTCTGTTCCTTGGACTCTTCCGAACAGGACACTAAGTCGACAAGTAGCGCGTGTTCAACGAACACGCCGAACCTCCCGTTTTTCTTTTCACCCTATGTGATCACCCGTATCGCTGGCCAACCAGGGTGCGCCGTTGTTCGACCGGACGTCAACTACCGGACACCGCCGGGGCGGTGGGGACGCTCACGTCGAAGCGATCGGCCTTGGGCGAGGCCTTCAGGAGCGCCGTCAGAGCACGCCCCTTCGCGTCCCCCTGCTCGCCGCTCCCCCACGCCACGGTCCGGCCCCGCGTCAACTCCAGCACCACCGAGTCGTACGAGCCCACCTTGACCCGCACGGTCTCCTTGCGGATGGCCTCCGGGAGGCCGCCGGCGATCCCGACGGCCTCGTGCAGCAGCCGCTCCTCGTCGAAACGGCGGCCGCTCGGGGACCGGTCCGCGCTCAGCTCGAGGACCGGAACACCGCCGGGCGGCGTCACGACCGTGTCGAATCGCACACCGGAGGCGTCGACTTCCTCGTAGCCCGCGTCCTTCTTGACGAGCAGGACCGGCTTGCGTTCCGTCACCTTCAGCCCGATCCCGTGCGGCCACGCGCGCACCACGTCCACCGCGTCGACGCGGGGCAGCCGGCGGCGCACGCGGTCCTCGATCTCGTCGGTGTCCACGGACACCATGGGCGAGCCGACGGGCACGGCCGCCGCGAGGAGCACCTGTTGCCGGGTCAGGACCTCGGTGCCGCCCGCGGTGACCTTCTCGACCCGGAGCCAGGAGGAGCCGTAGAGCACCCAGGCGCAGCCGGCGGCCAGGAGCACCGCGAGGACGAGGGCGGCGACCAGGACGGGGCCCCGGCGCAGGCCCCTCAGGAGGGGCGGCCCGCCGGGGCCCGCGGAGCCGGATCCCCGGGGCCGCCTGGGCGGCTTGGGGGCTTTGGGCGCCTTGGGCCGCCGGAGCGAACCGGGCCCCTTCCCCGCGGCCCCGGGACTGCCGCGCTCCGCCGTGCTCGCTCCGGCCACTCCTGCGCCTCCTGCGTCCGTGCCTCCCGCCTCAGCGGGTCGTGTTGGCGGCGATCGCCTCGTACACCATGCCGACCAGCAGCTCGTCGGCGTCCCGGCGGCCGAACTCGCCGGCGGCCCGGGACATCTCGTACAGGCGGTGCGGGTCGGCGAGCACCGGGAGGATCTGGCCGAGCACCCAGTCGGGCGTCAGCTCCGCGTCGTCCACGAGCAGGCCGCCGCCGGCCTTGACCACCGGCTGGGCGTTGAGCCGCTGTTCGCCGTTGCCGATGGGCAGCGGGACGTAGGCGGCCGGCAGTCCGACGGCGGAGAGTTCGGCGACGGTCATCGCGCCCGCGCGGCACAGCATCATGTCGGCGGCGGCGTACGCGAGATCCATCCGGTCCACGTACGGTACCGGCACATAGGGCGGCATCCCGGGCATGTTGTCGACACGCGGCAGTTCGTTCTTCGGGCCGACCGCGTGCAGGACCTGGATCCCGGAGCGCTGGAGGGTCGGAGCGACCTGCTGGATCACCTCGTTGAGGCGGCGGGCGCCCTGCGAGCCGCCGGAGACCAGCAGCGTCGGCAGGTTGGGGTCCAGCCCGAAGGCGGCACGCGCCTCGGGGCGGACCGCGGCCCGGTCCAGGGTGGAGATGGAGCGGCGCAGCGGGATCCCGATGTAGCGGGCGCCGCGCAGCTTGCTGTCGGGCGTGGAGACCGCGACGGCGTGCGCGTACCGGGAGCCGATCTTGTTGGCCAGTCCGGGCCGGGCGTTGGCCTCGTGGACGATGATCGGCACCCCGAGGCGCTTGGCCGCGAGGTAGCCGGGCAGGGCCACGTAGCCGCCGAAGCCGACGACGCAGTCGGCCTTGGTGCGCTCGAGGATCTGCTCGGCGGCCTTGATGGTGCCGCGCAGCCGTCCGGGGACGGTGATCAGCTCGGGTGTGGGCCTACGGGGCAGCGGGACGGCCGGGATCAGTCCCAGCTCGTAGCCGCGCTCCGGCACCAGGCGGGTTTCGAGTCCGCGTTCCGTACCGAGGGCCGTGATGCCCACGGAAGGGTCCTGCCTGCGCAGGGCGTCCGCGAGGGCGAGCGCCGGCTCGATGTGGCCGGCGGTCCCCCCACCAGCGAGTACGACATGCACCGAAATTCACCGCTCTCCGGACGGACGCCTCTTGACGCGCCGTCTCATCGACTTCCATCTCTGCCCGGTCCGCGACCGGCCGCTGCGCGGCCTCCGCATCGCGAGGGCCGCGCGCGCCGCCGGCTCCTCCCGCGCGAACGCGATGAGCAGGCCGACTGCGAACATGGTCGGCAGCAGGGCCGACCCGCCGTAGGAGAACAGCGGGAGCGGGACCCCGGCGATCGGCAGCAGACCGAGCACCGCACCGATGTTGATCACGGCCTGTGCCGTGATCCAGGTGGTCACGCCTCCCGCGGCAAACCGTACGAAGGGGTCCTCCGTGCGTCCGGCCACGCGGATACCCGCATAGCCTAGGGCCGCGAACAGGGCGAGCACCGACAGCGTCCCCGCCAGACCCAGTTCCTCGCCGGTGATGGCGAAGATGAAGTCGGTGTGGGCCTCTGGCAGTTGCCCCCATTTTTCCACACTGGCGCCCAGCCCGGAACCGAACCATCCGCCGGAGGCCAGGGCGTAGATTCCGTGGACGGCCTGCCAGCAGAGGTCGTTCCTGCCGGGTTCGGTCGCTCCGATGCAGGCGAGCCGGTCCATGCGGTGCGGGCTGGTCTTGATCAACAGCGCGACGAGCGCGCCCGCGAAGGCCAGGACCGCCGCGAACATCCTCGTCGGCGCCCCGGCCAGCCACAGCAGGCCGAACAGGATGGCGCCGAGGATCACCGCGGTGCCCATGTCCCCGCCCAGCATGATGAGCCCGAGCAGCAGGAAGGTGACCGGGACCAGCGGCACCAGCAGGTGCTTCCACTGGCTCAGCAGGTCCTTGTCGCCCTTGCGCGCGAGCAGGTCCGCGCCCCACAGGATCAGTGCCAGTTTGCCGAACTCGCTGGGCTGGAGCATGAACGGGCCGCCGAGGGAGATCCAGTTCTGGTTGCCGTTGATCGAGACCCCTATCCCGGGGACCTGGACCAGGACCATCAGGAAGAGCGTGCCGGTCAGCACCGGGTAGGACAGCGCCCGGTGGAGTTTGACGGGCATCCGGGAGGCGATCAGCAGCAGGACGGTGCCGATCAGGGCGGCCAGGAACTGCTTCTTGAAGAAGTACGCGTCTCCGAGGCCGAGCTGGAGGGCTTTGATCATCGAGGCGGAGTAGACCATCACCAGGCCGAGCACCGTGATGAGCAGCGAGCTGCCGAAGATCAGGTAGTACGCGGTGAGCGGCCGGTCCCAGGCACGGCGGAGCCGCTGCTGCGTACGCCGCAACCCGGCGAGCGGTCCGCCCGCGGCGGACCGCTTCGCGCTCGCGGCGGGGCGGCTGCGGCCCGGCGAGCGGCCGGCCCCGGATGCTCTGGCGGACCGCCCGGGCTTGTCGGTTCCGGCTGCCCTGGCGGCGGACGGCCGCCGTCCCGGCAGCACTTGCTTGGCCGGCATCTGTGATCTTCCCCTCCACTCGTACGAGGCGAGGCGAGCGGCCGGCGCGTACGGGAGCCCCGGAGCTAGGCCCTGTCGGCGGCCAGTTCGCGCACCGCGTCGGCGAACGCGTCCCCGCGCTCGTTGTAGTTCGCGAACATGTCCATCGAGGCACAGGCGGGCGCCAGCAGCACCGTGTCGCCGGGCTCCGCGAGCCGGGCCGCTTCCCGGACCGCCGCGAGCATCGCCCCAGTGTCGGTCCGCTCGAGGTCCACGACCGGGACCTGCGGGGCGTGTCGCGCCAGTGCCTCGGCGATCAGCGCCCGGTCGGCGCCGATCAGCACGGCGGCCCGCAGCCGCTTCGCCGACCTCTGTACGAGCTCGTCGAAGGTCGCGCCCTTGGCGAGGCCGCCGGCGATCCAGACGACCGGGTCGAAGGCGGCCAGGGACGCCTCGGCGGCGTGGGTGTTGGTGGCCTTGGAGTCGTCGACGTACGTGACGCCGTCCACCTCGTCCACGTGGCTGACCCGGTGCGCGTCCGGCCTGAAGGCGCGCAGGCCGTCGCGGACGGCGCTCGCCTTCACGCCGAAGGCGCGCGCCAGGGCCGCCGCGGCGAGCGCGTTGGCGATGTTGTGGGGGGCCGGGGGGTTGACGTCCGCGACCTCGGCGAGCTCCTGGGCGTTCTTCTGCCGGTTCTCCACGAAGGCGCGGTCGACGAGGATGCCGTCGACCACGCCGAACATGGAGGGGCCGGGGGCGCCGAGGGTGAAGCCGATCGCCCGGCAGCCCTCTTCGACGTCGGCCTCCATGACCAGGTTCTCGGTGGCCTTGTTGTCGGCGGCGTCCGCGTTGTAGACGCAGGCCACCGTGTTGCCCTCGTAGATCCGGCCCTTGTCGGCGGCGTAGGCCTCCATCGAGCCGTGCCAGTCGAGGTGGTCCGGGGCGAGGTTCAGGACGGCCGCCGAGTGGACGCGCAGCGAGGGCGCCCAGTGCAGCTGGTAGCTGGAGAGCTCGACGGCGAGGACGTCGTACGGCTCCTCGCCGAGGACCACGTCGATGATCGGGGTGCCGATGTTCCCGACGGCCGCCGTCCTGAGACCGGCCGCCGTCAGGATCGAGGCGAGCATCTGGGTGGTCGTGGTCTTGCCGTTGGTGCCGGTGATCGCGAGCCAGGGGGCAGGTTCCCTGCGGGGCTCACCGGACCGCGACGCGCGCAGGTCCTCGGCGGCCTCGCGGAGGAGCCAGGCGATCTCGACGTCGCCGACGACGTCCACGCCGGCCGCGGCGGCCGCCGCGAACAGCGGGCTGTCGGGCTTCCAGCCGGGCGAGGTGACCACGAGGTCCGTGCCCTCGGGCAGGACCTCGCCGGCCCGTCCGCCGCCGTCCAGGAGGCCGAGGCGGACCTCGATGCCCAGCTCCGCCAGCCCGGCGGCCCGCACGCGGTGCGCGTCGCCGTCGCCGTTGTCGACGACCGTCACCCGCGCACCCAGCCCGGCCAGGGCGCGCGCGGCGCTGATGCCGCTCACGCCGAGGCCGGCGACGGTGATGTTCTTGCCCTGCCAGGAGGTCACTTGTCGGCTGCCCATCCCGCGTAGAAGACTCCGAGACCCACGATCACGCACATGCCCTGGATGATCCAGAAGCGGACCACGACAAGGACTTCCGACCAGCCCTTGAGTTCGAAGTGGTGCTGGAGCGGGGCCATCCGGAAGACGCGCTTGCCGGTCAGCTTGAAGGAGCCGACCTGGATGACGACCGACATGGTGATGAGGACGAAGAGGCCGCCCAGCAGCGCCATCAGGAACTCGGTGCGGGAGCAGATCGCCAGACCGGCGAGCGCGCCGCCGAGGGCCAGCGAACCGGTGTCGCCCATGAAGATCTTGGCGGGCGAGGTGTTCCACCACAGGAAGCCGAAGCACGCGCCCATCAGGGCGGAGGCGACGATCGCCAGGTCCAGTGGGTCTCTCACCTCGAAACAGGCGGCCGGGTTGGTCAGGGTCTGCGCGTTGGCGCAGGACTCCTGGTACTGCCAGACGCCGATGAAGGTGTAGGCGCCGAAGACCATCACGGCGGCGCCGGTGGCCAGGCCGTCCAGTCCGTCGGTCAGGTTCACGCCGTTGGACATCGCCAGGATCATGAACAGCGCCCAGACCACGAACAGCACCGGTCCGATGGACCAGCCGAAGTCCGTGACGAACGACAGCTTCATCGAAGCCGGGGCGTTGCCGCGGGCGTCCTTGAACTGCAGCGCGAGCACCGCGAAGGCGATGCCGACGATCAGCTGGCCGGCCATCTTGGCCTTGGCCCGCAGACCCAGCGAACGCTGCTTGACGATCTTGATGTAGTCGTCGAGGAAACCGACCAGACCCATGCCCGCCATCAGCATGAGGACGAGCACGCCCGAGAAGGTCGGCGTGCTCCCGGTGATCACCTTGGTGAGGGCGTACGCGATCAGCGTGGCCAGGATGAAGGAGATGCCGCCCATGGTGGGCGTGCCCTTCTTCCCGGCGTGGCCGCGCGGACCGTCGTCACGGATGAACTGGCCGTAGCCCTTGCGGGCCAGACCCTTGATCAGCAGCGGGGTGCCGATGAGCGTGAGGAAGAGTCCGATGACTCCGGAGAACAGGATCTGCCTCATCGGCCGGCGACCTCGCCCTCGCGCTCCAGCAACGCCAGCGCGACCCGCTCCAGACCAATGGACCTGGAAGCCTTCACCAGCACGACGTCACCCGGGCGCAGTTCACTGCGCAACAGGTCGACCGCCGCCTGCGCGTCGGACACGAGCACCGACTCCTCACCCCACGAACCCTCGTTATATGCGCCCAGTTGCAGCCAGGACGCTTCCCTGCCCCCGACTGCGACGAGCTTGCTCACGTTGAGCCGGACGGCGAGCCGTCCCACCGCGTCGTGCTCGGCCAGCGACGCGTCACCGAGCTCGGCCATGGGGCCGAGCACCGCCCACGTACGTCCCCCGTTGGCCCTGGCGTTGCCGCCCATCGCGGCGAGCGCGCGCAGAGCGGCCCGCATGGACTCGGGATTCGCGTTGTAGGCGTCGTTGACGATCGTCACACCGTCCGCGCGCTCGGTGACCTCCATCCGCCACCGGGACAGCGAGCCCGCCCCGGAGAGCGCGGTGGCGATCTCCTGGGTGGACATGCCCAGTACGTGGGCGACGGCGGCCGCGGCGAGCGCGTTCGACACGTGGTGCTCACCGTACAGCCGCAAGGTCACTTCGCCGCACCCGGTGGGTGTGTGGAGTGTGAAGGAGGGCTGCCCTTCCGGTGTCATCCGCACATCGGTGGCCCGTACGTCGGCGTCCTCGGCCTCACCGAACAGGACCGTACGGGCCTTCGTGCGGGCGGACATCGCGCGGACCAGGGGGTCGTCGGCGTTCAGCACGGCGATTCCGCCGTCGTCCCGGGCCGGCAGGGCTTCCACCAGCTCGCCCTTGGCCTGGGCGATCTGTTCGCGGCCGCCGAACTCGCCGATGTGGGCGGTCCCGACGTTCAGCACGAGGCCGATGCGCGGGGGCGTCAGACCGGTGAGGTAGCTGATGTGGCCGATCCCGCGGGCCCCCATCTCCAGGACCAGGTGCCGGGTTTCCGCCGTGGCCTTCAGCGCGGTGAGCGGCAGGCCGATCTCGTTGTTGAGGGAGCCGGGCGTCCACACGGTGGGGGCGTGCTCCTGGAGCACCTGCGCGATGAGGTCCTTGGTGGAGGTCTTCCCCGCGGAGCCGGTCAGGGCCACCACGTCGGTGCCCAGGCGCTCGACGACCGCGCGGGCGAGGGCCCCGAGGGCCTTCTCCACGTCGGGGACGACCACCGCGGGCACGCCCACGGGCCGGGCCGCGAGGACGGCCGCGGCGCCCGCGGCGACCGCGCGCTCCGCGTAGTCGTGGCCGTCGACCTGCTCACCGGCGAACGCGGCGAACAGGCTGCCGGGCTCCACCTGGCGGGAGTCGATGACGACGGGCCCGGTGATGCGGACGGACGGATCCGGTATGTCGTGGGGCCGCCCGCCGGTGATGTCGGCGATCTCGGCGAGGGAGAGGGCGATCACTGGTTCACCTCGGCCTGTCGGGCACGCTGTCGGGCTTGGGTCTCGATGGCCGCGCGCAGGACCGCCCGGTCGTCGAAGGGACGTACGACGCCTGCGGTGTCTTGGCCCTGCTCGTGGCCCTTTCCGGCCACCAGCACGGTGTCCCCGGCCTCGGCGCGCCCGACGGCCGCGGCGATGGCCGCCGCCCGGTCGGCGTCGACGAGGACCGCCGCGCGTTCGGCGGCGGGGACGGACACGGCGCCTTCGAACATCGCGGCCAGGATCGCCAGGGGGTCCTCGGAGCGCGGGTTGTCGGAGGTGAGCACGGCGGTGTCGGCGAACCGGGCGGCCGCGGCGCCCATCGGGCCCCGCTTGGTGACGTCGCGGTCGCCGCCGCAGCCGAGTACGACGTGCAGCTTGCCGGTGGTGACCTCGCGCAGGGCCCGCAGGACCGATTCGACGGCGTCCGTCTTGTGCGCGTAGTCGACGACGGCCAGGTACGGCTGTCCCGCGTCGACCCGCTCCAGCCGGCCGGGCACGCCGGGGACCGCGGCGACTCCGTCGGCGGCGTCCTGCGGGTCGAGTCCGGCGGCGGCGAGCGTGACGATCGCGGCGACGGTGTTGGCGACGTTGAACGGGCCGGGCAGCGGGGCGGTGGCCCGCACGCGCTGCCCCTCCGGGCCCACCAGGGTCAGGGTCGAGTCGCTGTGGCCCGAGACCACGTCCTCGGCGCGCCAGTCGGCGGCCGGGTCGCCCGCGGCGGAGAAGGTGACGACGGGGATCCGCGCCTCCTTGGCGAGGCGCCGGCCGTACTCGTCGTCGAGGTTGACCACTCCGAGGCGGGCCCGGCGCTCGGTGAAGAGCTGCGCCTTGGCCTGGAAGTAGTCCTCCATGCCGGAGTGGAACTCCATGTGTTCCGGGCTCAGGTTGTTGAAGACGGCCACGTCGAAGACGCAGCCGTCGACGCGGCCGAGCACCAGCGCGTGGCTGGAGACCTCCATGGCGACGGCCTCGACCCCGCGTTCGCGCATGACCGCGAACAGCGCCTGCAGGTCGGTGGCCTCGGGGGTGGTGCGCTCGGACTTGATGCGTTCGTCCCCGACGCGCATCTCGACGGTGCCGATGAGGCCCGTCTTCCGTCCGCTGCCGCGCAGGCCGCCCTCGACGAGGTACGCCGTGGTGGTCTTGCCGGAGGTGCCGGTGATGCCGATCTGGAGCAGGCCTTCGCCCGGCCTCCCGTAGATCGCGGCGGCCAGTTCGCCCATCCGGCCGCGCGGATCGGCGACGGCGAGGACCGGCAGTCCGGTGGCCGCGGCGCGCTGCGCGCCGTCCGGGTCGGTCAGCACGGCCGCGGCGCCGAGCGCGGCCGCCTGCGCGGCGAAGTCGGCGCCGTGCAGGCGGGCGCCGGGCAGGGCCGCGTACAGGTCTCCGGGACGCACGGCACGGGAGTCGTGCGTGATGCCGGTGATCCGCACCCCGCTGCTCCGCGGAGGCGCGCCGGGGGCTTCGACTCCCAGCAGGTCCGCCAGCTCGCCGAGAGGCGTCGGGCGGGCGGACAGGGGGCGCGGCGCTCCCGGCGGCGTTGCCGGGGCGTCATTCTGGGTGGTTCTGGGCTGATCAGCGTGGGACACGGCGGTGAGCGTACCGGGCCCGGCGGGCCCCCCGCGAAGCGAGGGCCCGCCCTCGGTGCCGGCGCCCGTGCGGTTCCCGGGTTTGGGGGTGATCGTTGTCACTGATGGTGCCTCACGCTCTTCTGGGGCGGGCCTGCCGGGCCGCCGGTCACCGGACCGGCTGCGGGCTCGGCTGGGGGCCGGGCTGCGCGCCGGGTTCGTAGGTGACCGGGAGCCCGGCGGGGTCGGTTCCGGTGGGGGCGACCTGGAGGGTCTTGAGGGCGAACTCCATGACCTTCTTGTAGATGGGCCCGCAGATCTGGCCGCCGAAGTAGCTGCCCTTGGTGGGGTTCTGGATGGCGCAGTAGACCGTGATGCGGGGATCGTCGGCGGGCGCGAAGCCCGCGAAGGAGGCGGTGTAGCCCTTGTAGCGGCCGGTGGCCGGATCCACCCGGTTGGACGTGCCGGTCTTGCCGCCGACCC
This sequence comes from Streptomyces sp. NPDC006544, assembly GCF_040611715.1. Lineage (NCBI taxonomy): Bacteria > Bacillati > Actinomycetota > Actinomycetes > Kitasatosporales > Streptomycetaceae > Streptomyces > Streptomyces sp. NPDC006544. The sequence goes on from NZ_JBEXOV010000101.1 coordinate 15,151, forward strand.
GGTAGCCCGGGATGCGGGCCTTGGTGCCGGTGCCCTCCTGGTCGTCGACCACCGACTCCAGCATCGCGGCGAGGGTCTTGGAGGTCTCCGGGCTGATCACGCGGGTCTGCGGGGGCGCCGGTGCCGGGGTGAAGCGGCCGTCGGGCCCCTTGGTGCCGCGGACGAGGGTCGGCTGGACGCGGACGCCTCCGTTGGCGATGGTCGAGTACACGGAGGCCGCCTGCATGGCGTTGAGGGACAGGCCCTGGCCGAAGGGGATCGTGTACTGCTGGGAGGTGGACCAGGCCTCGGGCTTGGCGAGGATGCCGCGGGACTCGCCCGGGTAGTTCAGTCCCGTGGGCTGCCCGATGCCGAACTTGTTCAGGTAGGAGTACAGGACCTTGTTGGCCTCGGGCTGCGTCGGGCCGAGCTGGCCGGTGGCCAGGATGGTCCCGATGTTGGAGGACTTGGCGAGGACCCCGTTGAGGGTCAGGTACCAGGTCGGGTGGTCGATGTCGTCCTTGAACAGCCGGTCGCCGCGGTGCAGCCGGTTGGGGACCTCGACCTGGGTCTCGGCGGTGGCCTTCTTCTCCTCGACCACGGCGGCCATCGACATCACCTTGGCGGTGGACCCGGGCTCGTACACGTCCTGGAGCGCGGCGTTGCCCATGGCGGCGGAGCTGGCCTTGGACAGGTCGTTGGGGTCGAAACCGGGGGCGTTGGCCATGGCCAGCACCTCGCCGGTGCGGGTGTCCTGGACGATGACGTACCCGCGGTCGGCCTCCGACTTGGCGACCTGCTCGGTGATGGCGCTCTGCGCGGCCCACTGGATGTCGCGGTCGATGGTCAGCTCGATGTCCTCGCCGGGCACGGCGGGCTTCTCGCTGGATCCGGCGGTGGGCACCCGGCGGCCGCCGGACTGGGCGTAGGTGAGCTCGCCGTCCTTGCCGGCCAGCTTCTTGTCGAGCGAGGACTCCAGTCCGCCGCCGCCCTTGCCCTCGGCGTTGACGTAACCCAGTATCCCGGCGGCGAGATCACCGTTGGGGTACACGCGCTTGCTGCTGTTCTCGTTGAACACGCCGGCCAGGACGTTGGCGCCGGGCCCGTTGTTCCGCTTGTCCGCGGTGGACTTCTCGGCGAAGACCTTCTTGAGGTCCTTGATCTGGTTCCAGACCTGGGGGGTCTGGCGGCGGGCGAGGACGACGTAGCGGGTGTTCTTCGTCTTCAGGCGCTCGGTGAGTTCCTTGGCGTCCTTGCCGATGATCGGCGCGAGGAGGGCGGCCGCCTGCTCGGGGGCGTCCGGGGCCTTGCTCTCCTGCGGGGTGAACATGTGCGGGTCCGCGGTGATGTCGTAGGCGTCCACGCTGGTGGCCAGTGCCACGCCCTTGCGGTCGGTGATCTCCCCGCGCTCGGCGGCCAGGGTGTAGCTGGCGAACCGGTTCTCGGAGGCCTTGGCGGAGTACGCGGACGCGTCGACGGCCTGGACCTGGAGCAGGCGTACGACGAACGCCACCATCACCAGCGTCAGGCCGACGCTCACCAGCCGCAGGCGGGGCTTGGGGGCACCGAGCCGGATCGTGTGCGGTTTCCGCGCCGGGGCGGGGCGGCGGGTGGCGGGCCGCGACGCCGGCCTGGCCGAGGCCCGCGCCCGCTCCCCCGCCGGCCTGGCCCGCCCCGGCCCGGGCACCCGCCGCCGCGGCTCCTGCGGGCTCACGCGAGGGCTCCCGGCCGCGCCGAAGCTCCCGGGGCAGCGCCCGGCCGGGAGTTCCCCCGGCCGGAGACCGGTGGGCGGAGGAAGGGCGGGGCGGGGACAGCCCCCGCAGGGGTACGCGTCACAACGTCACCTTCCGGGGGTCTGACCGGGCTGCGGGGTCGCACCCTGCGCAGCGGAGGGGGCCGGGCCCGAAGGGCCCGAGGAGGGCGGCACCAGCGCCGGGGAGCCCGCAGGGCTCGGCACGGCGGAGGCGGCCACGGGCGAGGTCCCGGAGGGAACCGGCGGGGCGGACGGGGGCGGCGGCTCCGCCGCGGCCGAGGCGCTGCCGGCGACCTTGCCGTCCGCCCCGATGAAGACGGGGCTGCCCCCCGGCACCAGGCCGAGCTCGTGCGCCCGGCGCTGCAGGGCGTCGGGCGCCGAGTACCCGTCCACGTCCCGTTGCAGCGCCTGCTCCTCGTCCGTGAGGGCGGTGGTCTCCTTGCGCAGCTTGCTCAGCTGGAAGGAGCCCTGGTTCAGCGCCGAGTTCAGCAGCAGCAGGCTGATCAGCCCGCCGCCCAGCAGCGCGACGACCAGCAGGACGAACGGCGTCCGCGCCGCCTGCCCCGCGACCGGTCCCCCCAGGACCCGCCCCAGTCGTCTCACAGCCGCGCCTCCCGGATCCGTTCCACCCCGCGGAAGCGGGCCGGCGCCGCGCGCCGGTTCTCCGCGATCTCTTCCTCCGTCGGCAGCTCCGCGCCGCGCGTGAGCAGCTTCAGCTTCGGCTGGTACTTCTCCGGTACGACCGGCAGTCCGGGCGGGGCCGTGGAGGTGGCGCCGGCCGCGAAGACCTGCTTGACGAGGCGGTCCTCGAGCGAGTGGTACGAGAGCACCGCGATCCGTCCGCCGACCGCGATCCGGTCCACGGCGGCGGGGATGGCCCGCTCCAGTCCGGACAGCTCGCCGTTGACCTCGATGCGCAGCGCCTGGAAGGTGCGCTTGGCCGGGTTGCCGCCGGTGCGCTTGGCCGCCTGCGGGAGCGAGTCGCGGATCAGTTCCACGAGCCGCGCGCTGTTGGTGAAGGGTTCACCGGCCCGCTCGCGGACCACCGCGGACACGATCCGCTTGGCCTGCTTCTCCTCGCCGTACTGGCGCAGGATCCGGACCAGCTCGCCGGGCGGGTAGGTGTTGAGGACCTCGGCCGCGCTGATCCCGGTCGTCTGGTCCATCCGCATGTCCAGCGGCGCGTCCTGCGCGTAGGCGAAGCCGCGGTCGGCCTCGTCGAGCTGCATGGAGGAGACGCCGAGGTCGAAGAGGATGCCCTGGACGGAGGGGATCCGCAGGCCGTCCAGCACCTCGGCCAGGTCGGCGTAGATGGCGTGGACGAGGGTGGCCCGGTCCCCGAAGGGCGCGAGGCGCTCCCCGGAGAGGCGCAGGGCCTCCTTGTCCCGGTCGAGGCCGATGAGGTGGACGTCGGGGAACCGGGTGAGCAGGGCCTCGCTGTGGCCGCCGAGGCCGAGGGTGCAGTCGACGACGACGGCCCCGGGCCTCTCCAGTGCCGGGGCCAACAGGTCCAGGCACCGCTGGAGCATCACCGGGACGTGTCGGGACTCGCTAGTCAAAGCGCCCTCTCAGATAACGGCGCGGCAGGCATACGCCGCGCCGCGCACGCGGAGTCTTACCAAAGGGGCCGGGCGGCCGGTCAGGGCCGGGCTCCGGCCGGTTCGCGTCACTTTAGTGCAACGGTCGCCGCGGTCAACGAACCGCCCCGCGCGCCGTGCGACCCGCTCCCGACAAAGCCGCGAAAGCCGCGAATCACCCGGACGGACCGGCCTCTCTCACCCCTGTGGGTTAGCTCACAACAGGATGCGGTGACCTTCTTTGTCCACCCTCACTCGATGCCTGCACGGCCTGTGACCACTAACGTCTTATCCATGAAGCCTTCCGCACCCGTGCCCGCCTCGTCCGCCCCCAAGGCCTCCACGGCCGTCGGCGGCCGCTCCGTCACCGACCAGCTGGTGGAGTCGAACCGCGCCTACGCCGCGGACTTCACCGACCCCGGCATGGACGCCCGCCCGGTCCTCCACGTCGCCGTGGTGGCCTGTATGGACGCCCGCCTCGACCTGCACGCCGCCCTCGGCCTGGAGCTCGGCGACTGCCACACGATCCGCAACGCGGGCGGCGTCGTCACCGACGACACCATCCGCTCCCTCACCATCAGCCAGCGGGCGCTCGGCACACGCGCCGTGATACTCATCCACCACACCGGATGTGGTCTCGAAAGCCTGACCGAGGACTTCCGGCACGAGCTGGAGGACGAGGTCGGCCAGCGTCCCGCCTGGGCCGTCGAGGCCTTCCGCGACGTGGACCAGGACGTTCGCCAGTCCATGCAGCGGGTCCGGACGAACCCCTTCCTCCCCCACACGGACGATGTGCGAGGCTTCGTCTTCGACGTGCACACCGGCCTCCTGCGGGAGATCGATCCCACCTCCTGAGTGACACGAGGCCGCAACGCCGTCAAGAATGCGGGGAGACGTCACCCGGAGGACCTCCGGGCCGGTGTCCGCACTCGTGATTTCTGAGGTGTTTCGGGGTGGGCCGGTCATGCGCCATGGCGCCGGCCCTGTGAAAGGGTCGAGGAGAACCAGGTGACCACGTATGACGACCGAGCGAGCCTCGCGGATCTGACGAGCACGGCGCAGCGGGTGCGCGATTCGGTCGAGAGCGTGATCGAGGGCAAGCCCGAGGTCGTCCGCCTCGCGCTGACCGTGCTGCTCGCCGAGGGACACCTGCTCATCGAGGACGTCCCCGGCGTGGGCAAGACCATGCTGGCCAAGACGCTCGCCAAGTCCATCGACTGCTCGGTGCAGCGGATCCAGTTCACGCCGGACCTGCTGCCGTCCGACATCACCGGCGTCAGCATCTACGACCAGCAGCGGCGCGAGTTCGAGTTCAAGCCGGGCGCGATCTTCGCGCAGATCGTCATCGGCGACGAGATCAACCGGGCCTCCCCCAAGACGCAGTCCGCGCTGCTGGAGTCGATGGAGGAGGGCCAGGTCACCGTCGACGGCACCACGTACGCGCTGCCGAGCCCCTTCATGGTGGTCGCCACCCAGAACCCGGTGGAGATGGAGGGCACCTACCCCCTCCCCGAGGCCCAGCGCGACCGCTTCATGGCGCGCGTCTCCGTCGGCTATCCCAGCCCCGAGGCCGAGCTCGAGATGCTCGACGTGCACGGCGGGCTCTCCCCGCTCGACGACCTGACGGCCGTCGCGCACGCCCACGACGTCGTCAAGCTCATCGAGGCGGTCCGCGAGGTGTACGTCGCGGTGCCCGTCCGTCGTTACGTCGTCGACCTGGTGTCGGCCACCCGCAGCCACCCGGACCTGCGTCTGGGTGCCTCGCCCCGCGCCACCCTGCACCTGCTGCGCGCGGTGAAGGCCTCCGCCGCCCTGGCCGGGCGGGACTACGTCCTGCCCGACGACGTCCAGGCGCTGGCCGGACCGGTCCTCGCGCACCGGCTGCTGCCCACCGCGCAGGCCCAGCTGAGCCGCCGCACCGCCGAGCAGGTCGTGGCCGACATCCTCCAGCGCACCCCGGTACCGGCCGCGCCCGTGCGCGGCGAGATGCCGCCCGGCGCGGGCATCCGGGGCTTCTGATGAGCGCCGGTGCCCCGCACGGCGCCGGCGGCCGGGGTCCCGAGGACGGCGGCGGGCTGCGCGCGTCGCTGGCGGGCCTGACCACGCGCGGCCGCTCCTTCCTGGCCGCCGGGGTCGCCGCCGCCTTCTGCGCGTACGTCCTGGGCCAGTCAGGGCTGCTGCGGGTCGGGCTCCTGCTCGCCGTGCTGCCGCTGATCTGCGTCCTCGCCCTGCACCGCACCCGCTACCGGGTCTCCGGCAGCCGCAGGCTCACCCCGGTACGGGTGCCCGCGGGCGCCGAGGCCCGGGTGCAGCTGCGCCTCGACAACACCTCCCGGGTCCCGACGGGCCTGCTGATGCTCCAGGACCGGGTGCCTTACGTCCTGGGGCCCCGGCCCCGGTTCGTGCTGGACCGGGTGGAGCCGGGCGGCCGCCGCGAGGTGTCCTACCGGGTCCGCTCCGACCTGCGCGGCCGCTATCCGCTGGGCCCGCTCCAGCTGCGCCTCACCGACCCCTTCGGGCTGGTCGAGCTGACCCGCTCCTTCGCGGCCCACGACACCCTCACGGTGATACCGCGCACCGAGGCGCTGCCCGTGGTGCGCCTGGCCGGCGAGTCCTCCGGCTACGGCGACGGCAGCCGCCGCTCGCTGGCCCTGGCCGGCGAGGACGACGTGATCCCGCGCGGCTACCGGCGCGGCGACGACCTGCGCCGGGTGCACTGGCGCTCCACGGCCCGCTACGGCGAGCTGATGGTGCGCCGCGAGGAGCAGCCGCAGCGCAGCCGGGCCACCGTCCTGCTGGACACCCGCGGCCTCGCCTACGAGGGCGCCGGCCCCGACTCGGCCTTCGAGTGGGCCGTCTCCGGTGCCGCTTCGGCGCTGGTGCACCTGCTGGAGCAGGGCTACGCGGTCCGGCTGCTGACCGACACCGGGGACTGCGTGCCCCGCGAGGGCGGCGGCTTCACCTCGGGCGGCCAGGAGTCCGCGGAGGCGGCGGGCCTGATGATGGACACCCTCGCCGTGATCGGACACTCCGAGGGCGCCGGGCTCTCCCGGGCCTACGACGCGGTCCGGGGCACCGGCGCGGGCGGCGGTTTCGGCGGAGCGGGCGGTGACGGGCTCCTCATCGCCTTCTTCGGGGACCTGGACGACGTACAGACCGAGCTGGCGGCCAGGATGTGCCGGCGCAGCGGAGGGGCCGTGGCGTTCGTCCTGGACTCCGCGGACTGGTCCGGGCAACCGCCGGCGCTCGCGCGGGTGATGTCACGGGACCTGCCGTCGCCGGAGGAACGGATCGCCAGGCTGCGCGACGCGGGCTGGACGGCGCTGGCCGCCCCGCCGGGGGTGGCCTTCGGCGAGCTGTGGCGGCTGGCCGGGAGCGCGGCGACGGACACGGGCACGGGCACCGCTTCGGGTGCGGCGGGGGGCTGGGGATGAGCGGGCGGGCACGGCTGACGGTCTTCGCGGCACTGGCGACGCTGTTCACGGCGTGGTCGCTGAACCCGCTGGTGGGATCCGGCAGCTGGCTTCCCGAGGCGGCGCTGCTGCTGGCGCTGCAGAGCGGGGTGGGCGCGGGGGCGCGGCGGGTACCGCTGGCCCGGTCGCTGACCGTGGCGGCGCAGGTTCTCGTCTCGCTGCTGGCGCTGATGCTTCTGTTCGGCGGCAAGGCGCAGTCGCCGGCCGGCGACGGGGTGCTGGACTACCTGGTGACGGACTTCGGGTCGCTGTACGGCCAGGGCGTCCGGGACGTGAACGAGTTCGCGATCCCGGCTCCGCTGACGGACGGGATCCGGCTGCTGCTGGTGTCCGGAGTGTTGCTGATCGGGCTGCTGGTGGACCTGGTGGCGGTGACGCTGCGGATGGCCGCGGCGGCCGGGCTGCCGCTGCTCGCCCTGTACTCGGTGGCGGCGGGCCTGTCGGGCGCGACGTCCGGATCGGGCGACTCCTCGTGGTTCGCCTTCCTGCTGGCGGGCTGCGGCTACCTGTTGCTGCTGCTCTGCGAGGGCCGTGACCGGCTCGCGCAGTGGGGCCGGGTCTTCGGCGGGGCCCCGTCCGGGCAGGTGGCGGCGGGCTACGCGGGCGGCGGCCGGGCGGTCGCCCCGGTGCGCAGCGGGCGCCGGATCGGCGCGGTCGCGCTGGGCGTGGCCCTGGTGGTGCCCGCGGCGCTGCCCTCGCTGGGTGGCGGCCTCATGGGCACGGGCGGCGTGGGCAAGGGCGAGGGGACCGGCATCGGTCCCTCGATCCAGGCGGTCAACCCGCTGGTCTCGCTGCAGAGCAGCCTGAACGCACAGGACAACCGGGTGGTGCTGAAGTACCGGACCGACAGCCCGCAGCTGAGCGAGCAGTACCTGCGGATCCTGGCGCTGGACGAGTTCAACGGGGTCAAGTGGGAGGCCTCCGGCCGGCCCCTGACCGAGGTCCCGGAGCGGCTGCCGAACCCGCCCGGGGTGAGCGGCGCCGTCCTGGCCGGCGCGGCCGAGGTGCGCACCAGCGTCTCCTCGGCGCAGACGTACGCGCAGCGCTATCTGCCGATGCCGTATCCGGCGGTGCAGGTGGACATCGGCGGCAAGTGGCGGTTCGAGCCGGTCGGGCGGACGCTCGTCGGGGACCAGCTGGGGAAGGACAAGTTCCAGAACGCCCAGGGCGTCCAGTACACCGTACGGAGCCTGCTGCTGAAGCCGACGGCGGAGCAGCTGCAGAAGGCGCCGGAGCCGAACGGCGAGATCGAGGCCGAGTACACGCGGCTGCCGGAGAATCTGCCGCCGGTCGTCGCCGAGACGGCCAGGCAGGTCACGCGGGGCGCGAAGGACGACTACACGCGGGCCGTGAAGCTCCAGGACTACTTCGCGGTGAACGGCGGGTTCCGCTACGACACGAAGGTGTCCTCGGGTACGGGTTCGCAGGCCATCGCCCGGTTCCTCGCCGACAAGGAGGGCTTCTGCGTCCACTTCGCCTTCTCGATGGCCTCGATGGCGCGGACGCTGGGGATCCCGGCGCGGGTGGCGGTCGGGTTCACGCCCGGGGAGCGGCAGTCGGACGGCAGCGTGAACGTCTCGATGCGGGACGCGCACGCGTGGCCGGAGCTGTACTTCGAGGGCGTGGGCTGGACCCGCTTCGAGCCGACGCCGCGGTCGGGCATCACGGTGCCGGACTACAGCCGTCCCGCGGCCCCGGAGTCCCAGCCGACGGCGCCCACGGCGGCGCCTTCCGCCAGTACCGCGGGGCCCTCGGCCGCGCCGTCGAAGGCGGAGGACTGCCCGCCGGACCAGAAGAAGCTGGGCGAGTGCGGGGCGGCCGCGCAGAAGCAGGACGCGGGTTCGGGCGGCGGCGGTCCGTCGGCCGCCACGGTGGCGGCCTGGACCGTCGGCGGCCTCGCCCTGCTGGGCCTCCCGTTCCTCCCGTTCCTGTGGCGCGGGCGGCTGCGGGCCCGGCGGCTCGGTCCGGGTGACGTGCTGTCGGCGTGGCGGGAGCTGGGCGACTCGGCGTGGGACGTCGGGATCGCCCCGGACGAGGCGCTGTCCCCGCGGGGGGCGGCGGACCGCGTAGTGGCGCTCGGGCGGCTGGACGCGGGGGCGGCGGACGCCGTGCACCGGGTCTCGGCCGCGGTGGAGCGCGCGCTCTACGCCCCGCCCGGCGCGGAGGCCTCGTACGAGTCCCTGGCGCCCGACGTGCTGCTGGTCCGGGCCGGGCTGCTGGCCGCGGTGTCCCGGGTCACCCGCCTGCGGGCGCTGTTCCTGCCCCGTTCGGCGGCGCGCGTCCGCTGGGCCGCCTCGGCCCGCCGGTCGGCGCTGACCGAGCGTTTCGGGGCCGCCGCCGCCCGTCTCCGGACCCGGATCCCGCTCCGCGGCCGCGGCTGACCGCCGCTCGCCGTGGACCGCGTGCTGATCGGCGTCCACACCGCGACGCAGCGGCTCGACGAGGAACTGGGCACCGCCGAACGGCTGGTGGAGGTGC